>NZ_BMJQ01000019.1 GCF_014643535.1 Aliidongia dinghuensis
CAAGGCGCCCATCGTCATCGGCCGCGACCACCTCGATTCCGGCTCGGTCGCCTCGCCCAACCGCGAGACCGAGGCGATGCGCGACGGGTCCGATGCGGTCTCCGACTGGCCGCTGCTGAACGCGCTCTTGAACTGTGCCTCCGGCGCCACCTGGGTCTCGCTGCACCACGGCGGCGGCGTCGGCATGGGCTTCTCGCAGCACTCCGGCATGGTCATCGTGTGCGACGGCACCGACGCCGCAGCGGCGCGCATCGGGCGCGTGCTGTGGAACGACCCGGCGACCGGCGTCATGCGCCATGCCGACGCCGGCTACGACATCGCGATCGCCTGCGCCAGGGAGCACGGGCTGAAGTTGCCGAGCCTCGGCTGAGGGATCGGACGATGGAGGTCATCCGCGCCGCCCAATGCCGGACGATGCCGTGGAAGAACGGCGGCGGCTCGACCACCGAGATCGCCGCCGATCCGCCGGGCGCGTCGCTCGACGCGTTCGACTGGCGCGTCAGCATGGCGCGGGTCGCTTCCAACGGCCCGTTCTCCCATTTCGCCGGGATCGACCGGACCCTGGCCGTCGTCGAGGGCGAGGGCATCGAGCTCACGATCGACGGCGGGCCGCCGGTTGCGCTGACGCGCGATGCGCCGCCGCTCTCCTTTCCGGGCGACAAACCGACGGCGGCCACGCTCGCCGCCGGTCCCATCACCGACCTCAACGTGATGAGCCGGCGCGGACGCTACGGCCACCGCCTCACCCGCCTCGCCGGGGCCGAGGCGCTGCCCGGGGAGGACGGCATCGACGTCGTAATCGTCCTGGCCGTCCACGGCGAGGCGATGGTCGAGGCGGAAGATGCGTCGGCAGCGCTGGGTGCGGGCGACGCGGCGATCCTGCACCGCCCGGCGGCCGGTGCCGTCCGCTTCGTGCCGCGGGCCGAGGCCGTGGCGTATCTGATCGTGCTGCGGGCCGATCGATAGGCCGGCCCATGGCTTCGCGGAGACGCGGCGGCGGCTAATCCGCTTCCGTCGGGCAGAGGTTACGGGGCCACATCGTCGACTGACGCGCGACCATCACCGACACAAACCAGCGTCACGCGGTCTGTTCCGCACCGGCGCGACGGACGGCGTCGAGGGCGCCGGCATGGGCGTTCAGGATGTCGTCGCGGCTGGCACGACCGACCGGCCGGCCCTCGGTGGAGGTCACGACCAGGCTTGCCGTTCCTTCGGCCAGCAGCAGGGAAAGCGCATCGCGCAGGCTGGTGGTCGAGGGCGCGCGTGGCCCCTCCTCGCCCGCCGTCGCCGGTGCCATGACATCGCCGAGCGTGAGCAGGCCCAGGCGGCGCAGCGCCCGGTCGGGGCCGATGAAGGCCTCGACGAACTCGTTCGCCGGCCGGGCAAGGATCGCGTCCGGCGTGTCGTGCTGGACCAGCCGCCCGTCGCGCAGCAGGGCGATGAAGTCGCCCATCTTGATCGCTTCGTCGAGATCGTGGGTTACGATCACGACGGTCTTGCGCACGCGCTTCAGGATCTCCTTGAACTCGTCCTGCAAGCGGCCGCGCGCGATCGGGTCGATCGCGCCGAACGGCTCGTCCATCAGCATCACCGGCGGGTCGGCCGCGAGCGCGCGGGCGACGCCGACGCGCTGGCGCTGGCCGCCGGACAGTTCCCTTGGGTATCGCGCGCGAAACTTGGCGGGCTCGAGGCCGACCAGCTGCAGCAGCTCATCGGCACGGTCGGCGATGCGCGCCTCAGCCCAGCCCAGGAGCCGTGGCACGGTCGCGATGTTCGCGGCGATCGTCATGTGCGGAAACAGGCCGATCTGCTGGATCACGTAGCCGATGCGGCGGCGCAGCTCGACCGGGTCGATGCGGGTGACGTCCTCGCCCGCGACGACGATGCGGCCCGACGTCGGCTCGATCATGCGGTTGATCATGCGCATGGTCGTGGTCTTGCCGCAGCCGGATGGGCCGATCAGCGCCGTCGTGGTGCCTTCAGGCATGTCTAGGCAGAGGTCGTCGACCGAGGGCGGCGCCACGGGACCGAAGCGCTTCGTGATGTGCTCGAGCCGGATCATCGCGCGTTTCCCTCATTGCCCTTGCCGAATAGGCGGCGTTCCAAGAAGCCGAGGCCGGTCTCGAGGCCGAGCGCCAGTACCGCGATCGGCAGGGCGCCGGCAATCAGCCGCGGCATGTCCATGATGGCGATGCCGGCCGTGACGAAGTCGCCGAGCCCGCCGCCCCCGATGAACGAGGCGAGCGTGGCGCCGGAGATCACCTGGATGGTCGCCGTGCGGATGCCGGCGAAGATGGCCGGAGCGGCGAGCGGGATCTGCACCTGCCGCAGGGTCTGGCCGCGGGTCATGCCCATGCCGAGTGCCGCATCGACCAGCTCGGCATCGACCTCCTTGAGACCGACATAGGTGTTGAGCAGGATCGGTGGCAGCGCCAGCACGACGAGCGCCACGATCGACGGCATCAGGCCGATGCCGAGGATCGGCAGCGCCGCCGCCAGGATGGCGATGCTGGGGATCGTGCGCAGCGCATTCACGCCGTTGATCGCGACCGCCGCCATGGTGCGGCTGGGCAGGATGGCGATCGCGAGCGGGATGCCGATCGCAAGCGCGAGCGCGAGCGACACCGAGCTCATCAGCAGGTGCTGGCCGAGCGCCGTGCGGACGACCGGCCCGTGGCCGGCAAGCCAGGAGAGGGCATCGAAGAGCATCGGCCGCCCCTAGCCCGCCCGATCGGCGCGCAGGCGCCGCTCGAGGCGTGACAGCAGGAAGTCGGCGCCGATGGCAAGCGCCGACGTCAGGAGCCCGCCGATGATGATCTTTTCCGGAAAGCGCTGGTCGATGCCGTCGAAGATGATCCGGCCGAGGCCGCCGGCGTTGATGTAGGCGGCGACGGTCGCGATGCCGATCACGGTGATGGTCGCGATGCGGATGCCCGAGACGATGAACGGCAGCGCCAGCGGCAGCTCGATCTTGACGAGGCGCTGCCACGGTCCGAAACCCAGGCCCTCCGCCGCATCCAGCACGTCGGCCGGCACGGCGCGCAGGCCGGTCGCGACGTTGCGGACCAGTGTCAGCAGGCAGTAGGACACGAGCCCGACGATCGCCGGCTTGGCGCCCAGGCCGAGGAACGGGATCAGGAGCGCGAAGAGCGCCAGGCTCGGCACGACGAAGATGGCACCGGTGGCGATCATGACGAGCCGATAGACCGCCGGACGCCGGGCGCCCCAGATGCCGAGGACGAGCGCGATCGCGAAGGCGATGGCGACCGAGACCACGACGAGCAGCAGGTGCTGGCCGAGCGCCGTCAGGACCTCCGGCCAATGCCGCGGCAACCAGCGCATTACGGCCGTCCCGCCGGCAAGGCGAACGGCACGTCGAAGGCCCCGGACGCGACGAGGCCATCGAGCGCCGCGATGTCGGGCGAGAGCTGCCGGTCATCGCCGAGCGGCGCCACGACGGCGCGCACCGCCGCATGCACCGTGCGCGTGCCCTGGCCCAGCGTGACGCCGCCGCGCAGGTCGCAGGCTTGGGCGGCCACCATCAGCTCGATGGCCGCCAGCAGCCGGACCCGCTCGACGATCTCCGCCGTCTTCTCGACGATGCCGAGCGCCATGGTGCCGTAGTCCTCGACACGGTCGGCAACCGGCAGCAGCGCCACAGGCATCGGCAGGGCCTTGTGCTGAATCTCCGCGACCAGTGCCGACACGGTCTTCTGCACGGTGGCGAAGCCGTTGCGGCCGTCCTGGACCGGGGCGAGGAAGCGCGGCAGCTCGCTCGCGGCCGGCGACATCAGCTTCATGATGCGCTCGCCCGCCGCCGCGGCCACGCGGGCGAGCGCCTGGCCCAGGCCTTCGAATGCGAGCGCCAGATGGGTGGCGTCGAAATTGGCGTTCGGCAGCGACAGCGCGTCGTCCGCCAGGATCGCCGGATTATCGTCGGACGAATTGAGCTCCAGCTCGATCGCGTCGAGCGCGGCGGCAAGCGCGCTGACCGCAGCACCATGCACCTGGCCGAGGCAGCGGAAGCTCAACGGGTCCTGCAGGCGCCGCGCGCCGTTCGACCGCACACCGTTCGGACGGGCGAGGTCGCCGCCGGCGCAGGCGCCCAGCATTGCCTCGGCCACCGCGGCCAGGCCCGGGACCGGCCGCAGCGCGACCGCGTTCGGCCACAGCGGCGACAGGTTCGCGCGATAGCCCTCGAACGACAGGGCGGCGGCGGCGAGCAGCCCGCCGAGTGCGCGCCGCGCATCGACGACCGCGAGCGCGCCGACGCCGACGGAGGCGGCGTTGGACGACACGAGCGCCAGCCCATCCTTGGCGCCGAGCGCCGGCGGCGTCAGGCCGGCACGGCGGAGCGCCTCGGCACCGGAGAGGAGCGTACCATCGAGCTCGGCTTCGCCGTAACCGATCAGCACGGAGGCGATATGGGCGAGCGGCGCCAGGTCGGCCTCGCCGACCGAGCCGGTCATCGGCACGACCGGGTGGACGCGGTGCTCGAGCATCCGCACCAGCGCCTCGACCGTGCCGAGGCTGGCGCCGGAGCGGCCGACGGCGAGACGGGCGAGGCGGACCGCCATGATCGCCCGCACCTCGTCCCGGCGCGCGTGGCGTCCGACCCCAACCGAGCGCGCGAGCGGGATGCGCTGCTGGATCACCGCGTCGCCGGGACTGACCCGCGTGTCTGCCGCGGCACCGAGGCCGGTGCTGACGCCGTAGATCGCCATGCCGCTGCCGGCCAGGCGGTCAAGCGCCGCATGGGAGGCCGCGATCGCCGCCCGCGCCTCGACGCCGAGCGCCATGGCGGCATCGCCGCGCGCGATCTCGGCCACGTCCTGGGCCGAAAGGTGCTCCGTGCCGAGCTTGATGGTCCTGCCCATGATCGGTCCCGCCCGCCGCCTACTTGATGACGCCTTTCTCTTTGAGGAAGTCGTGCGCGACGTCGGCTGCCTCCTCATGGTCCTGCTCGACCTTGGCGTTCAGCACCTGCATCGTCTTGTTGTCGAGCAGCGCGCTGGCCTTGTTCAGGATGTCGGCGATCTTAGGGTTCTGCGCCAGGACGTCCTGGCGGATCACCGGCGCCACGAAATAGGGCGGGAACAGGTGCTTGTCGTCCTCGAGCGTCACAAGCTTCTGCTGGGCGATCTGCCAGTCGGTGGCAAAGCCGTTCGCCACCTCGATCTGCTTGCCTGCGAGCGCGTCATAGCGCAGGCCAAGCTTCGCGAACTGCTTGAATTCCTTGAAGTCGACGCCGTAGACCGCCTTGAGGCCGGGGATGCCGTCCTTGCGGTCGGCGAATTCGGGGCCGGCGCCGAGCGTCAGCTCGCCTGCGACCTTGCCGAGGTCCGACATGGTCTTGAGCTTGTACTTGTCGGCCGTGTCCTGGCGCACGATCAGCACATAGCCGTTGTTGATCGCGGTCGGCTTCAGCCAGGTGACCTTGAATTGCTTCTCGTAGAAGTCCTTGACCTGGCCATAGACCTTCTGCGGGTCGCTGGACACCTCGCCCTTGAGCACCGCGACGAGCGCGGTGCCGGTGTATTCGGGATAAAGGTCGATCTCGCCGGTCACGAGCGCCTGATGCGCGATCAGCGTGCCGCCGAGGTTGATCTTGCGCTCGACCTTGACGCCGTCGTTCTCGAGCGCGGCCGCATAGATCTCGGCCAGGACGTATTGCTCGGTGAAGTTCTTGCTGCCGACCTTGACGGTCTGTGCCTCGGCGGGAGCTGCGGCCAGCGCCAGCAGCGCGCCGGCGATCAGCGAAACAACAGAGAGTCTGCCCACGGATCTGGTCTCCTTCCGGGCACGCCCGGTGCTTGCGAAGTGAAGTCCCTGATTGCCCGGCCCTGCGCCGGCCCGCTCGGCAACGATACCGAGGGGCTGGCGGGGCGGGCGTTCTCTCTTGGTCAGGCGAAGCGCAGCCGCTGGCCGATGCCGAGACGCTCGGCCTTGGCCAGCATGGCGTGGCCGAGCGCGATGTCGGACAGCGACAGGCCGCGGTGCCAGAACAGGTTGGTTTCGTCGTCGCTCTCGCGCCCCGGCTTCAGGCCGGCGACGATCTGGCCGAGCTCGGCATGGAGCGTCGCCTCGGAGAGCCGGCCGGTCTCGACATGGGCGCGCAGGCTGCCGAACTTGCCGCCCTTGCACTGGCCCCAGTCGTCGACCACGAGCTTCGCCATGATGTCGGTCAGCGACAGCTCGACGGCGCTCATCGTGCCGTAGGGCACAACGAAGGCGCCGGGCTTGATCCAGTCGGTCTTGAGCAGCGGCGTCGGTTCGTTGAGGCGCGACGCCTCGACCACGATGTCGGCGCCCTCGACGCAGCTCTGCCAATCCTCGGTCGCGACGACCGGCTTGCCGAGGTCGTGCGCCAGCCGGTCGGCGAAGGCATTGCGGCTTTCGGGGCGGCGGGAATGGACGCGGATCTCGTCGAAGTCGAACAGGCGATCGAGCAGGCGGACGTTCCAATAGGCCGTGCCGCGCGCGCCGATGTGCCCCAGGATCTTGGAGTTCTTGCGCGCCAGATACTTGGCGCCGATCGCGGTGACGGCGCCCGTGCGCATGTCGGTGATGCCGCTCGCATCGAGGATCGCCTTCGGGATACCGGTGCGCGGGTCGAACAGCAGTAGGACCGCCAGCTCCGACGGCAGGCCCTGCTTGTAATTGTCGACGAAGTCGCCGACGACCTTCACGCCGGCGGCATCGATCGGCTCCCTGATGGCGCCGCGCAGCACGTTGAAATGCCCGTTGGCGACACCCGGCTCCAGATGCACGCGCGGCTCGATTACCGTCTCGCCGCGCCCCTGGCTCGCCAGGCTCGCCTCGATCGCGGCGAGGATTTCGTCGTCGGTGATCTTGAGCTCTTCGATATCGAGCCGGTTCAGATAGGCGAGATAGATGGGCTGCAACGAACATCTCCCTGGGCCTCGGCCGATCGCGAAACCAGCCCGGCAGGCCTCTTCCGTCGACCTAGTCCGGACAATTTAGCCGGTTCAGGGAATATGTCTATACAAAATAACGCCGGAATTTCATCGGAGATCCGACGGGTGCGCTGTTCCTGGCACGCGCCGGCGTTTCGACAAAACGCCGAAGGCAGCATCTTCAAGCGGAGAGCGTCGATGATCGCTGGCAGCACCGACCTCGCCATTGCGGCCGGTGCGACGGCTCAAGGATGGGCGAGGGTAGCCTCAGGTGCGGCGGATGACCTGTGCTGCGAAACGCTCCATTTCCTCGGCTTGCGGGCTGCATTGCAGCAGCACCAGATCCAGCCCGGCGGCCTCATATTCCTCGAGCCGTTCCCGAACCTCTTCCGGGGTGCCGACGAAGTTCGGTCTGAGGCCGCGATTGCTGACGGAATATTCCGCAAGCGACGGTGCCACATCCTGTTGGGTATTTCCCAACCATTGCCGATAATTCTCGTATCCGGCGGCGCTGGCATGAACATCCGTGACGCGGGCGAGTTCGGCTTCCGCCTCGCGCCGGCTGTCACGGACGATGGCATAGGCCGCCATGCCGAAGCGCATCGCCGGCAGGCCCAGCCGATCGCGTCGGACGCGCATGTCTTCGATGCGGGTCCGGATACGGTCGACGGGGTCGCCGTGCATGACATAGGCGTCGCAGAGCGAGGCGATCATCTCTTTCGCCGCCTCTGATTCGCCGCCGGCGTAGAGCGTGGGACGCGGCTTCGACACCGGTTTAGGGGCAACGATCGCGTCTTCGACCGTGTAATGACTACCGCGGTGAGTGAACATCGGCTCACGCCAGAGACCATCGACGACGGCGAGCCAGTCGCGCGTGCGCGCATACCGATCGTCGTGGGTATCGAACGCGAGACCGTAGCGCCGCGCTTCGTCGGCCCACCAGGCGGACACGACGTTCAACGACAGCCTGCCCTTGCTGATCTGGTCGATATTCGCGGCCTGCTTCGCGAGCGCGGCCGGGTGATGGAAGGTCGGGCGAACAGCGACCATGAGCTCGAGGCGGGTGGTGACGGCCGCCAATGCGGCTGCCGTCGACCAGGCATCCAAGGTGGGCGCATCCGCCGCCTTGATATCGTTCATCGTCAGCTCGGCGATCAGCGTGAGATCGTAGCCGATTTCCTCGCTGCGCTTCGCCAAGCGCCGAGCATAATCCCAGCTCGCCTCCATCCCTTCATCAGCCACATTGCGCAGCCAGCCTCCAAACACCGGCAACCAATAGCCGTAGCGCATTGGAGTCCTCCTCAAGCTGCGGCCAACGGCATCAGTGCAACACTTCAGTTTGCTGCGACACGCTAGGCCAAGTCTCTTTGGCCTTGGGAATGTAGCCGGCCTTGTCCTTCCGCCACACGTCCCGGACCTTGTCGTTGTAGTTTAGGTACAGTTTGCCATCTTCGATGGAAAAGGCCGTCGGATCGATATCTGCCTTATGGCCGGTGGCAACGCCGTAGGCACAGAACCCGCCGAATTGCGGCGCATATTTCGAGGGGTCCGCGGCGAAGGCCTTCTGGTGCGCTTCCGACGCGAACTGATAGGTGACACCTTCATAGACGAAGGCGTGTGCCTTCGAGCCCTTCACCGGCTTGTTGTCGGTGAAGTAAGCGACCGGATCATAGCCCTTGATGGCCACCCCATTCGTTTCATTGACCGATTCCGCATGGGCGCCGTTCGCCCACACCATGATGACCAGGGCCGTCGTAGCCGCAATTTTTATCAATCTCGACATTTTCGGAGACTTCCTTTCGAGACCTGGGGAATGGCGACCGACCGGCGCCATCCCATAAATAAACGGCCGTCCTAAAACTCGGAAATCGCATCGGCTCATATTGTCGTGAGCGCCAAGGCACCACGCTTCGTCGGCCCGGCCAAGTCGGAATGGTTTGAACGGAAAAAGCGACCGCCCCAACCGGCGGTACCCCCGATCCCTCAGATCCAGGCGGGAACCGGGACGCCAAATCGCCGAGCGATCGCGGCTACCTGCTCACGCTGCCAGAACAGCACGACCCAGGCCGTCGTCCACACCGAGCAGGCTTCCTTGAACAGGATGCCGCCGTCGCCATAAGGATCGGTCCCGAGCGGCGAGACGAGATGAAAGAACATGGCTCCGGACATCAGCATGAGAGCCCCGATCGCGCCGAGGCCCTGGACCGGCGGCGTCAGTATGACGATCGAGGCGATGATCTCGCAGCTTGCGACGCCGATGCGCATGAATTTCTCATGGCCGTGAAACCCCAGCCAATCGGTGAGGGTCGTGAAGAGATCGACGCTGCCCGGGTGACCGAACAGCTTGTACTGCTCGTACCAGAGGAGAATGAACGCGATATAGGCAGCGCCCAGCCAGCGAAAGCCGCGTTGTAGGGCTTCGCCGCTTTGGACAGAGGTTGCCGCCAAAATGATCACAAGGAGAACCGGCAGCACAATCGAGACCAGCCCCAGGTCCTGCAGGGCCGGATTCCCGGTGGCGATCGCAGCGCCGATCAGAAAGGCGCCGATGAGATCAAAGCGCGTGAGCGAGGTCATCAACTTCGTCCTCCCGTAAACGGCCGGAGCCATCCCGATAAAGCAGCTTCAACGTGTATTCCCGATCCGCGCGCGGTTCTCGACAGGCAGCCGACAAGCACTTCCAGCCAGACAAACAAAGTTGCCGACCGATCAAGAAGCATGCTTAGTTGTCGCGCCAGATAGTGCCAGGGCGCGACGCGCAATGCCGCTTCAACATTTCTCAAGCGGGCTCACTTATTGGTGATCACCTGCGCACTATTTTACGATGCAACCGAGGTCCGCGGCACCTAACTGGAAGCGCCCAACCGGGCGAGCAGCGGTGCCAGTTCCGTTAGCCGGGCAACGCGGTGGTCGGCCTGGTGGCCAAGTTGCTCCTCACCGCCACGCATCAATCGGTAAAACTCGGCCGGCCCGACGTCCGAGTTCGCGGGCGCCAGCATGCCCTGGGCGCGCTCGATCCAGGCGACACGGAAGCCAAAGCGCTTGGCACCGGCGACATCGAAGCCGTTGGACGAGACGAACAGCACTTCCTCCGGCCGCACGCCCAGTGCCACCTCGACCAGGGCATAGCACGCAGGATCCGGCTTGAACGCCTTGGCCCGGTCGACGCTGATAATATCGGTGAAGAGGTCGGCAACGCCGCTCGAGACAACGAGAGCGTCCAGCATCATCGGGCTACCGTTCGACAGGATGGCGAGTTTGTGCTCACTCATCTGATCGAGCGCCTGGCGCGCCTCGTCATGGAGATCGAGGCTGAGATACTTGTGCATGAGCGGGTCGCAGATCGATGGATCAGGCTCGACGCCGACGCTCCGGAGCGAGAATTCGAGCGCAGCGCGGGTCACCGGCCAGAAATCCTCGTAATCCCCCATCAAGCTCCTGAGCCAGCTGTACTCGAGCTGCTTCAGCCGCCAGAGCTGGGTCACGAGTTCGCCCTTGCCGCCACAGAGCTCGGTCGCAAGCGACCTGACCGACTGAACGTCGTAGAGCGTGCCGTAGGCGTCGAAGACAATCGCGCGGATGGTCATCTCGATTTTCCCTTCTGATCTCGTTGCCTCAGGAGTCGGCCGCGAGCCCGGTATGGACGCGGAGCAGCACGTCGTCGAAGCGCGCCTCGTTGGCCGGATCGCGCCCGGCGAGGAGCGTGCCCAGCACGGCGCCGAGGAAGCCCAGCGGCAGCGATACCACCGTCGGATTGACCAAGGGCCAGATCGCGTCCGCGCCACGCATGGCCGGGCCGAGGAGCGCCAGCACCACCGATGAGACCAGCCCGAACAGGATGCCGCCCACGACGCCACCGGTGTTGAAGCGGCGCCAGAACAGCGACAGCACCAGGACCGGGAAGTTGGCGCTGGCGGCGACGCAGATCGCCAGGATCACGAGCACCGCAACGTTGATCCCTTGCGCCAGGATGCCGAGGGCGATCGCCAGAACGCCGATTGCAACCGACGAGACGCGGGCGATCTGGATCTGCCGGCGCTCGTCGACCTGCCCACGCCGCACCCAGTTCACGTAGAAATCATGGCAGATGGCACCGGAGGTCGAGAGCGTCAGGGCCGAGACCACGGCCAGGATGGTGGCGACCGCCACGGCTGAGACGAAGCCCAGCATGAGCTCGCCGCCGAACGAGCCGGCGCCGCCGCCCAGATATTGCGCGAGCAGCGGCAAGGTCAGGTTGCCGCCCTTGTCGGCCGCGCGGAGGGCGTCCTGCCCGACCAGGTCGGTGGCCGCGAGCCCGAGCAGCGTGGTCGCCAGGAAGAAGCCGCCGGCCAGGAACATGACCCAGATGACCGACCGCCGCGCCGTCTTGGCGTCCGGAACGGTGTAGAAGCGTGTCATCACATGGGGCAGGCCCGCCAGGCCCAGCACATAGCCCAGGCCCAGCGACACTTCATCGAACGGATTCTTCAGGTAGTTGCCGGGCGCCAGGAACTTCGCCCCGTAAGCCGCCTCAGCCCGGCCAAAGAGCGCCGTCGGATCGAAACCGACGGCACCGAGCGCCAGCGCCAAAACGATGACCGCCGCCGCCAGCATCAGCCCGGCCTTGACGATCTGCACCCAGGTCGTGGCCAGCATGCCGCCGAAGGCGACATAGAGGATCATGGCGATCCCGACCAGCACGACGGCGACATCATAGGGGATGCCGGTCAAGAGCCTGATCAGCACGCCTGCGCCCGCCATCTGCGGCGTCAGATAGGCGAAGTTGACGACGATCGTGCCGGTGATGGCGGCAAGCAGCGAGGGCCGCGTCTGCATCCGATAGAGAATGATGTCGCCGAGCGTGTATTTGCCGGCGTTGCGCAGCGGCTCGGCGATCATGAACAGCACGGTGCAGAAGGCGACGAGCGGCCCGAGCGCGTAGAACGCGCCATCCATGCCATAGAGCGCGGTCAGACCGGTGAAGCCCAGGAAGGCGGCGGCGCTGCACCAGTCGCCGGCAAGCGCGAAGCCGTTCTGCGCGGCGGTCAGGCTGCTGCCGGCCGCATAGAAATCGCTGGTCGTGCGTGTCCGCTTGGCGGCCCAGTAGGTGATGGCGAGCGTAACCGCCAGGATGATCGCGAAGATCGCGAGCGTCAGGCTCATGGCGCCTGCCTCCCGAGGATCCGGTCGGCCAGGGGATCGAAATGCCGGTTGGCGACACGCACATAGATGAGCGCCAGGCCCCAGGCGATCAGGTAATTGGCGCCGATCAGCACGAAGCCCAGATTGACCGGCCCGATCGCCGGCGCCGACAGAAGCGCCCGCGCGAAGCCGGCGAGGACCGTCAGGCCGACATAGCTCACCATGTAGATGAGCGTCATGAGGCCGACGAAGCGCAACTTCTTCGCCACGAGCTCGGCCACGGCACTTGGGTGGTCAAGCGCTATCGGCCGGACCTCCCCATAGGTCACCACGTCTTCGACCATCTCCGCCTCCCTGCTTCGTTATTCGAACACCGGCCTTATGAGCGGCCGGATTGTTGTTGCCGGCGGTGCACCGGCTGTCTCCTGGACCAGAAGAGCGGCGCGCCGCGGTCAGGCTCTCGCAACACTCGCCGCCGTCTGGCCGAACAGGATCTTCTTGCCCTCATCCGTTACGGCCGGCTGGGCCGAGAAAGGCTCGCCCTTGGCGTAGGCGCGCAGCGTGGCGGGGCGCTCGCGGATGCTGTCGAACCAGCGGCGCAGGTTGGCGAAATCGTCAAGGTTCTGCTGTTGCCGCTTCCAGGGCACGACCCACGGATAGGCCGCCATATCGGCGATGCTGTAGTCATCGCCCGCAAGGAACGGCCGGCCAGCCAGCCGGCGATCCATGACGCCGTAGAGCCGGTTGGTCTCGTTGACGTAGCGATTGATGGCGTAGGGGATCGTCTCCGGCGCGTAGACGCCGAAATGATGGTTCTGCCCGGCCATGGGCCCGAGACCGCCCATCTGCCAGAACAGCCATTCCGTCACGGTCTTGCGCCCGCGCAGGTCGGTCGGAAGGAAGCGACCGGTCTTCTCGGCGAGATAGAGCAGGATCGCGCCGGATTCGAACACCGTGACCGCCTCGCCCCCGTCGGCCGGCGCGCGGTCGATGATGGCAGGCATTCGATTGTTCGGCGAGAACGCCAGGAATTCCGCCCTGAACTGGTCGCCGGCACTGATGTTGACGGGATGGATAGTGTAGTCGAGCCCCGCCTCCTCCAGAAACATCGTAATCTTGTGGCCGTTTGGCGTCGGCCAGTAATAGAGCTGGATCATTTCCCTCGTTTTCCTTGCTTCGCACCGCGTCAGAGCGCCGGACGGTCCTTCAGGCCGCTCCTCAGGCCGCCGGTGGATAGTTGGACGGGAAGAGCGCGCGCTTGGTCTCCTCGTCATTCACCTTCTTGAAGGAATGGTCCTTGGCGACGGCCCGCGCCCGGGCGACCGCCGGCCGCGCGTCGACGGTCTCGAACAACCGCTTCAGATGGGGGAATGGCGCCAGGGGATCGTCAACGCTCTTACGCACACGCGAAGCACGATCGAGCCAGCCCCAAGCGGAGATGTCGGCGATCGTGTAGCTGTCGCCGGCGATGAAGTTCCGGCCCTCGAGATGGTCGTTCAGCACCTGGTAGTGGCGTTCCGCCTCTCGGCGGTAGCGGTTCACGGCATAGTCGTTGCCTTCCGGTGCCGCGAACTGGAAATGCACGGACTGGCCGGAGAACGGCCCGAGGCCGGAGGCGATGAACAGCAGCCAGGACAGCAGCTCCGGCCGGTCCTCCGGCTCGCCCAGGAGCTTGCCGGTCTTCCGGGCGAGATAGAGCAGGATCGCCGTCGAGTCGAAGACGCGCGCCTCTCTGCCACCCGGTCCGTCCGTATCGACGATCGCCGGTACCTTGCCGTTGGGATTGATGGCACGGAAAGCGGGCGCGTGCTGCTCACCCTTGCTGGTATCGACGGGGACGACTTCGTAGGACAACCCCGTTTCTTCTAGAAAGAGCGCGATCTTGGCGGGGTTCGGCGTCGGGTGGAAATAGAAGCGGATCATGGCTCTCTTTCGGCTTGGCAAGGTTGGCGTCGACCAGGGCGTAGGCCGGGCTCGGATCAGGCCGACCGCATGGACCTGAGGGCGGCGAGGATCTCGTCGGGTTCGAGACGCTTGCGGTAATCGACGTCTACGGCGGCGAGCGTCACGCGGCCGTCGGGCGCGACGACATAGGTCGCCGGCACCGGCAGTTCCCAGCTCTCGTCGCCATTGATGGGCGGCAAGGCCTTGTTGCTCGAGCGGAGCGCCACCTGCAGTTCCTCGGGCAAGGCCCAGACAAGGCCGTAGCTGCGGGCGACCTCGTTGCCGACGTCGCTCAGCACATTGAACGTGAGTTCGTTCGCTTCCGCAGTCGAGAGCGAGCCATCCGGCAGTTGCGGCGAGATCGCGACCAGCGCCGCACCGAGCTCGGCCATCTCCGGCAAGGCGGCCTGATAGGCGCGGAGCTGGATGTTGCAATAGGGGCACCAGCCGCCGCGATAGAACGTCACGACGACTGGCCCGTACCCGAGCAGGTCCTTCAAGGCCACGGGCTCGCCCCGATGATTCGCCAGCGTGAAGTTCGGCGCCTGGTCGTCGAGCCCGATCGCCTGTCGTTGGGCGAAGCTGGCGCGCAGTTCGGCGATCTTGGTCTCATAGAGCGCCGGCCTGCCGGCGGGCGCAGTACGCGTGAACTCGGCTTTGAAGGCGTCAAGCTCTTGCTGCAATCCCATCAGGGTTTCCTTCCCAACTGCTGATCGCGGAGGCCAAGGATGCCGTCCGCGTCCCTTGCGAGATTCCTATTGGTACGATCGTTCTAAAATGCATGGTCGACATGAGGGTGGCAAGAGGCGGTAGGTGACACGAAATGGTGAAGGGGGCGCCGGAGGTGGATGGAAGCCGCGTGGATGGCGTTGCTGGTCGATTAGTCGGCTTGCAAATGGACGTGCGCTCTCGACCTGATCGACGGCTCTCCCCCGCGAATGCAGGTCGCGCGGAACATTCGCCATCTTCCACTTCATTCCTTTAGAGAAACGACGAACCGTTTCTCACATTTTACTTACAGTGCCACCATCTGTGTTTGGACGGCGAGGGAAGATCGATCGTTATGATTAAATTCTCGCGTCGGTCGAGCTCGCCCCACTCGAGCAGATAGCATCGATCAACACCCGAAGGGTTGGCGTCATCGGGCGGTCTACCGGGTAACACAGATAAAAGCCTGAAGCTGGGGTGGACCATGGTTCGAGGATTCGGACCAGTCGACCCTCATTGAGGTGACCTGACACGCTCTTCTCGATTGCATACGCGATACCCAGCCCGTCGATCGCAGCTTGGACCGCAAGCTCTCGAGAGTTCGCGATCATCGGGCCATCGACGACGATATTGAACCATCGGCCATTCTCGCAGAATTCCCATCTGGCCGGCCGATCTTGGCCAGGCAATCTCCAGGCGAGACAGCGATGCGCCAGCAGGTCGTGGGGACTCCCAGGGGTTCCGTATCGCGCAATGTAGTCCGGCGCCGCGACGGCAATTTGTCGGAATTCGCCGCCTAACCTAATGGTTACCATCTCACGCTCGCCCCCCTCGGCAGCTCGGATGGACAGGTCGTAATCGGCGGCAGCCATGTCTATTGGTTCATCTCCCAGGGTCACATCCAGGACGACCTCGGGATAGGTATCCGAAAACGAGCGGAGGATTGGGCGGACGAGCAATTCTGCCCCAACCGCGACGGTGTGAATCCTGACGACGTCGACTGCACGCTCGCTATAGCGCCTGGCTTGGCCCATTGCACTTTCGAGCTCCGCGATTGCGGGCCTGACACGCTGAAGCAACTGATCGCCCGCAGTCGTCAGCGCGACACGGCGAGTCGTTCGGCTAATCAACCTAACGCCAACGCTCTCTTCCAAGAGGCGGACCGTCCGGCTCAACGCGGAGTTCGTGATCCCCAACCCTTCGGCCGCCCGTGTATAATTTAGCGCCTCGGCAACAGCAACAAACGCGCGCAACTGGCCGAAGTCAGTGTTCGAGAGAGAGAAAATCATGGCGCTATCTGATGATTTTTTCCATCATCGACGTTTTCCAACCGCCCCTCGATCAGTGAACATTACACGGCAATGGTTGGAGACAATATCCGCCAAGACCATGACTTAGGTAACTGGCCTGGCCGTGGGGCCGCCGACAGGGTTTGAGCGTGGCAAAAGGAGCCGCTCTGACGGTGGGGGCTCTCGTTCAGACCGAGGGCCGGCGCGCCCGCCTCAGTCCCAGGCGAAGGAAAATGGGAGAGCGGCGAACCGCTCTACCCCTCGGTCTCATGAAGCTGCCACGCCGCTCACCAGCGGAACGACGTCTCCATGATGAGCGCCGTCGAGTTGTAGCTCTTGGCGTAGACGTTGTTGTTGGCCGGCACACCGCCGGGGCCCGGCGTGAAGTTCGAGCCGTTCGGCACATAGGCGCCGCTCGGATCGTACAGCGTCTGCTGGATCAGGCCGGCGATGTTGACACCCGGTCCGACCGTATAGGTCGCACCGACCTGGATCACGTCATTGATCGCGGCGCGCTTGATGTTGGTGAGATCGCCGGTGATGCCTTCGAACTCGCCACGCGACCATTCCGCACCGAGGCGGATGGCCCCCACGGTGTAGGACAGGTTGAGGTCGGACTGCTTGTTGATCAGCTCGTTCGACTTCGCGGAGATCGCCGAATTATAGCCGCTGAGGAGGCCGCCCGGGAAGGCCTGCGACAGCTCGTAGTCGAATCCCAGTTCCCACGGGCCGTAGTTGACCTGGAAGCCGGTATTGTAGACGTGCGGATCCGCATTGTTGGTCGAGGTCAGGGCGCAGTCGACGGTACCATTAGCGAGAATGGCCGCGTCGTTGCCGAGCGCCACTCTCGTGCTGCACGCGCCCTTGCGGCTCGCGGTCGAGTAGCCGGCCGTCCAGGCCGCCTTCACCGGGCCGATCGTGCCGTTGTAGCCGGTCGTGAGCGACCAGTAGTTATAGGCCGAGGCGCTGTTCAGGTAGCTCGGCGTCAGGCCGGTCGTCTGGTTGTCGGTCGGGCCGTTGTTGTCGCCGATGTTGCCCGGGCCGTTGGTGTGGCCCCCCTGGCGGTCCGGCGTGTAGCTGGCGCCGAAGTGGAAGCCGTAGATCGTCGGGCTGTAGTAGACGATCTTGGTGCCACGACCGTCGAGGTTGAGGGTCGTGAAGTTATAACCCGCCGGCGAGCCCGAGAAATAGATCGAAGACGAGTTGGCACCGATGTTGCCGTCGCCCGTGACACCGGCGTTGTTGCCAACCGCGTCGTTGCGGCGGACGTCGCTGTCGTCACCGATGCGGAATTCGCCCCAGGAGGCGTTCTTCAGGTAGACGTAGCTGTCCTTGATCGTCGTGTTGTTCGAGCTCTGGAAGCCGTTCGACGTGTTGACCGTGCCATTCGGCGCCGAGAAGGCATTGAGACGGGTCCAGACACCGGCGGTGATGCCGTTCGAGAACGTGGTCGAGCCCAGGAAGCGGATCAGGAAATAGTCCTGGAAGCCGACCGGCTGGCGCTTGTAGGCGGCCTCGCCCGGCTGATCGTCCTGCGAGACTAACGCCGCAGCACCGGTGTAGTACTGGCCACCGAACTTCAGCTGGATCGGCTGATCCGTGGTCGCGGTCTGCGCGAGCGCGCCATTCGAGAAAAGGCCCGCCGCGACGAGCGCGGAAGTCCCCAACAGTAACTTCTTCATGATTCCCCTCCAGAAGTGCCTGCTTTCGCGCACCGTGACCGATGTGATCTGGCCTCGGTGGCCGCGGCGGGTCCCCTGCGGGCCGCGGTCGAAACTTTCGCAACGCTGCAGCCAAAGGTACGGTCCCTGTGGCGACGCCTCCGCGCCGTCACCCGCATGCCGTGGCAAACTGGGATTTGAGAGCGACCGGCGCAAATCACGCTCGTATCGGCCAATGTCACTTCGTAGTGAAAGCGCAGTGAAACGCCGTCCTAGACACGACCTTGAACGCCCCTCTTCTACTTGTCGCCTCTGGCTCACCTCGCCGCAGGGCCGCCGCCAGAGTTTGAGCTTGGGAAAGGTCGCCGCACTGACGGTGAGGGCTTCGCAATAAGTCTTCGGCAGGCCTCTCCAGTACGAGAACCCCCGCACCTGGGCCTCGCCACGGATAAAGCCGATCAGCGTGCTGATGTCATAGGAATCCGGCCAGGCGGCATGCCGGCCATAGAGCAGGCTCTCGGCGATGCCACGCAGCCGCTCCATGAGCGGCGCCGACGCCCGGGTCGATCGAGCCGGTCGCCCTCTAGGTCTTAGTCGTCCGATCTCAGGAGGGCGAACGCGCCGCCGGCTGCGCGTTCCAGCACCTGCCGTTGCGGGCGCGTGCGCGCCAGAACACGAATGCCGAGCAGGACGCTCAGCAGGGTCGTCGCGAGTTCCTCGGCCGACCGCTTGGACGTGATCGTGCCGTCCTGCTGCCCTTCGGCGATACACCGGCGAAAGAATTCCTCGATGAACATCATTTCGTCAGCGACGAGCTTCTGGAAGGCGGCGTCATGGGGCGCAACCTCGAGCGCGGCATTGACGAGCATGCAGCCGCGCTGCTGCTTGTCGGTAATGGAACGCTCCACGATCTCATCGAAGAAGGCGCGGATGGCCGAAAGCGGAGGCAGCGGTGCGAAACGCGCGACCCGATCGCGGACGCTGTGCTCGAGATAATAGTCAAGCGCGCGCCGGTAGAGCGAGCGCTTGTCGCCGAACGCGTTGTACACGCTGGCGCTGTTGATGCCCATCTCGTCCGCCAGATCCCGCATGGAGGTCTGCTCGTAGCCACGATGCCAGAAGCGGCGCATCGCCGCCTCCAGCACCGTCGACTCATCGAACTCTCTCGGTCGTGGCATTGATTTCCTCTCACGCGGACACGGCAACGCAAAATGTGCTCCGCCACCAATAGCAGCAAACCCACGATACTGGAATCCATGTGAGAAAACGGCGCGCGGGCGAGCCCGCTTGAGACTGCGCGCCCGAGCCCATCACGACGAGGTGATAGGCCGTGATCGGACTGTCGTTGCCACCCTTGCTGCGGCCGAACATTTTAGTACGAGCGTACCAAAACGCTCCTCGCGAACGCGAGCGCGGTGCGCAAGGCCGGTCGTGGCGAGCCGGCCGAGACCGGTCCGCGTCACCATCGGAGCAAGGATGCAGGCTAGGCGAACTTGGTCCGGCACTCGCCCCAAAGGGTACTGCCCCCGCGGCGTGTCGGCGATTTCGCTCAATCAGAAAATCGGGCCCACGCCGTAACCAAACCGCGCCGCTATCCGAAACGCAATTCGGGAAGCGGAAGGAGCGGAACGTGTATGGCGTGGGCGCTGATGCAGCCACAGGAGTTGAATGCCTTGGGCCTACGGCTGAGGGTTCGCAACGCCGACGAGGAGAAGCATGCCTGGAGCGGGCTGATGGCGTCCGCGCAGCGCGGCGATGCCGTCGCCTATCGCCGGCTCCTTTCCGAGGTGAGGACCTGGCTGCGGCGCTACTATGCCGGTCGGCTGCCGCCGGCAATGATCGACGACGTCATCCAGGAAACGCTCATTGCGATTCACGAGAAGCGCCAGACATACGATCCGGCTCGTCCGTTCTCGGCCTGGCTCTCGGTCATCGCCCGATACAAGTGGATCGATGCGCTGCGTACCATGAAGGCAAGGCACACCGAGACGCTGCATGCCGACGTGGCCGTGCCCGACCACGAGGAGGCCGTCACAAGCGCATGGTCGCTCGAACGTCTCTTGGAGCAGATCAAGCCGGCACAATCCGAAGTAATCCGACTGGTCAAGCTCCAGGGCCTGAGCATCGCCGAGGCATCGGCCGCGACGGGCCAGTCGGCTCCGCTTGTCAAAGTGAACATTCATCGCGGCCTGAAGCGCCTGGCATCTCTGTTACGGGGTGAGCTCGATGCGGACTGACCCGCTGATTGACCGTCTGACGCATGACCTGAAGCCGGTCCGGCGACGGACGACGCTGACCGATGCCGGCATTCTTGCAGGGCTGGGTGGGATCGAGCTCGGCTTGTTCCTCGCGATGGGGTTCAGCCGTTCGGACATGCCGATGGCGATGCACCTGCCGTCATTCTGGTGGAAGCTTGCCAGCCTCGGATTGATCGCCCTGGTCAGCGGCATCGTAGCCGTCGTGTCGTTCGACCCGATGAACTCCCCGCGAAGAGGTCTGCGCTGGATCATCGCCCTAATAGCCGCCTGCCTCTCGATCGGGTGGATCCTTGACGCCTCGCGCGACGGGGCTGCCATGCTGCTGATGCGCCTCGATTGGCAGGACGGCGTGCAATGCCTCTACAAGATGGTCGGACTGTCCGTGCCGGCCGTCATTACGCTCGGCCTGCTGATGCATCGTGGTGCCCCGACCGATCGGGATGGCACGGCACTGGCGGCGGGCTTGGCAGCCGCTGCCTGGGGTGCGTTCGTGTTCGTGTTCGCCTGTCCCGTCGACGACCCGCTCTACGTTGCGGTTTGGTATTCGCTCGGCTGTGGCGCCGTGACGCTGCTTGCCCGACTGGCGCTGCCGCCCCTCACCCGGTGGTGACCTCCGGTCCAGAAACCCGAAGCCCGGCACAATAAATTTTCACCCGTTGTAACCCGCCGGGATGTCGGCCCGAAAACCATCCGTGCGCCGCGACGCGCACGGACTGATCACAACGGGAAGTATAGAGATATGTCTGCAAGAACCAAGGTTTCCACCGCAATGCTGTTCAGCGCGGTTACCGCTGCGATGGCTACATCTGCGCTCGCAGCTCCGCTGACGCAGGCTGAAGAGAAGGCCGCCGTCGCCGCGCACAAGGACAAGTGCTACGGCGTTGCGCTCAAGGGACAGAACGACTGCGCCGCCGGCCCCGGCACGACCTGCCAAGGGACGTCGACCGTCGACTTTCAGGGCAATTCCTGGAAGTTCGTCCAGGGCGGCACCTGCACCAGCATCGCGGTGCCCGGCGGCAAGCACGGCTCTCTGACGCCGCTGTCCTAACCCCCCCGACTTCACCCGGAAAGCGGAGCCAATCCCTGTGAACATCGTCACCAGCATCGAGACGTCAGCCTCGAAGACACGGATCCGCTTTCCGGCCTCGCCTCTAGCCGGACGGGCCGGGACGAGCTTCAAGCATGAACACCTGGACGCCATCAACGACGAGCAGACGCACGAAGGCTTCTTCGAGGTGCATGCGGAGAATTACATGGGCGCAGGCGGTCCGCCGCATCGTGCGCTCGAGCGGATCCGCGCCGATTATCCGCTATCGCTCCATGGCGTCTGTATGTCGATCGGTGGCGCGCAGCCGCTTGACCTCGCCCATCTCGCCCGCTTCCGGTCGCTGGTCCAGCGCTACGAGCCGGCCCTGGTGTCGGAGCATCTCGCCTGGTCGACCCATGGCACGACCTTTTTCAACGACCTGCTGCCGCTCCCCTACACGTCCTCGACATTGGAGCGCGTCGCGGACCATATCGATCAGGTCCAGAACGCCATCGGCCGGCCCATTCTCCTGGAGAATCCGTCGACCTATGTCGCATTCAGAGAATCGACGATGTCGGAGGTGGATTTTCTGCGCGGCCTCGTGCAACGCACTGGCTGCAGCCTACTCCTGGACATCAACAACGCCTTCGTCTCGGCAACGAACCACGCTTTCTCGGTCGAGCACTATCTGGATGATTTTCCCTTGGGCCATGTTAGGGAGATTCACCTGGCCGGGCATGCCGTGCAAGCCGACGACGAAGGCGGCCCGCTCCTGATCGACAGCCATGATCAACCGGTCGCGCCTCCGGTGTGGGCGCTCTTCGAAGATGTGATCGCTCGATGTGGCCCGGTGCCGACCCTGATCGAATGGGATAGCCGCCTCCCAGACTGGCTCGTGCTGCAGGCCGAAGCCGACGCGGCCCGGGCTATTCTCGACCGGTTTGCACCCGAGGTTGGGAGGGCGGTCCGTGCCAGTCGGTAGCATCGGCAGCGCGCCCTCCTATGCGGCGCTCTTCTCTTCTGGACTCATCGATCCGGACCGCGAGACGCCTTGCAGCGTGTGTGGCCCGGGCGGCAAGGGCGCGATCGGGCGCTACAACGTGTACCGGAACAATGTCACGGTCAGTCTCATCGATGCGCTCGCCGCAATCTTTCCGGCGACGCAGCGGATCACAGGCATCGAATTCTTCCGCGCAATGGCCCGGTTCCACGTCCGGGCGACGCCGCCGACCTCGCCGCTGCTGTTCGAGTATGGCCGCGATTTCCCCGACTTTATCGCGCAGTACCAATACGCGGCAGCAATGCCCTACCTGGCAGACACGGCGCGCATCGAGCGCGCCTGGCTCGACGCCTACCATGCCGCCGATCTGCCGCCCCTGCTGCCAGGGGCGCTGGCGGCGATCGCGCCGGATCTGTTGCCGAATGTCGTCTTCGTCCCGCACCCGGCAACACGCATCATTCGCTCGCCCTTCGCGGCCGTGTCGATCTTCGCCGCCAACCGCGCCGACGGGCCCATAAAGCGCATCGAGAGCGTCACGCCGGAGGACGCGCTGGTGACCCGGCCAGACCAGGAGGTTGCCATCCGCCGCCTTCCGCCCGGGGGCGCGGCGTTTCTCCTGGAACTGCTGGCGGGCCGCAGCCTCGGCGAAGCGGCTGCGGTAGCGATCGACGACACGCCAGCTTTCGATCTGCCACTCAACATCGCGGGCATGATCGAGGCCGGCGCCTTCACGGCGGTGAAGGTTGGAGATCCCGCATGAACATGATGATCGAGCCCGATTCCGCCAAAGGCGACGCCAAGTTCAGCCCCCATGTTCTGGTCGAGGAGGTGGTGGCCCTCATCCGCGCGATCGCCCGGCCCACCGTTGTGCAGCTGGTCTTGCGGATCGCTTTGGCCGTGCCATTTTGGCGATCCGGCATGCTCAAATGGTCGGGCTTCCTGCAGCTGAACGATACGGCGGTGCTGCTCTTCAGCGATGAGTTCAAGCTGCATCTGCCGGGTGGACCCTATTCTTTCCCGGCGCCGGAGGTCATGGCGTTTCTCTCAGGATCGGTCGAGATTGTCGCCCCGATCCTTCTGGTTTCCGGCCTGGCGACGCGCGTAGCGGGGCTGGTGCTGCTGGCCATGACGTGCGTTGTCGAGCTCACGGTGCCTGATGGCTGGCCGGTTCATCTGACCTGGGCCGCCATGGCCCTGGGCATCATGGCGTGGGGCCCCGGCCGCCTATCGCTCGACTGGGCGATCTTCGAGCTCGGCCGCAGGTCCCGCGCCTAGCAAGCTGCGACAGGGCAGCACCTCAGCTTGTCACGCGGCCACAGCAGCGAAGCGAGCTGCTGCAGCGACTGGAAGCCTGCGCTTACGAGGGGGAACAAGTCATGAAACGCCTGCTTGGTGCCGTGCTGATGGTGGTCGCCGTGTCTCAGGGGGCGGCCGCGGCCGAGACGACAGCCTTCTCGGCCGCCGATGGCGGCAAGGTCTTCGGCGATGTCTACCGCCCCGAGGGACCGGCCAAGGCGACGATCCTGCTCTTCCATCAGGCTGGCTCCAATCGGGCGGAATATGCGCCGATTGCACCGAAGCTCACGGCTCTCGGCTACAATGTGCTGGCGATCGATCAGCGCGCCGGCGGCAATCTCTGGGGCAAGACCAACGAAACCGCGGCAGCCCATTCCGGCACCGCAAGCTACGCCGATGCGCTATGGGACCTCGAAGGGGCGCTCACCTATGCGACCCAGACATGGCCCGGCAAACCGGCGATCGTGTGGGGCAGCTCCTATTCGGCGTCGCTGGTGTTCTTCTTGGCCGCGCAGCATCCGAGCGAGATCATCGGGGTCCTCAGCTTTTCTCCGGGCGAGTATTTCCGAGGCCAATCGGTTCGCAAACAAGCCGCCGGCGTCCATTGCCCGGTCTTCGTCACCTCGGCGCCGTCGGCCGAGGAAGTCGCCGCTGCGCGCGACCTCTATGATGCGGTACCTGCCGCGGGCAAAGTCGATTTCGTGCCCGCTCACGGCGTGCACGGGAGTGCGACCCTGCGTACCGACGCCAATCCGGCGGGGGCAGCCGAGATCTGGTCGGCGGTCGATCGCTTCCTTTCCGCCCTCCCCGATCGGCCGCCGGCGTGATCGGTCCCGTGGTGCGGCGCTCTTTCATCCAAGCGATGATCTTCGCGTCTCGACCTGCCGCCCAACGTTGCGCACTGGGCTTGCTCGCGATCGCGGCGCTGTTGGCCACCGGGCCGGCGCCCGGGCGAACGATGCCGCCCTGGCCGGGGACGCTTCTGCTGGTCGGGGGCGGCGATCTTCCGGCGAGCATCGCCGCCCGCTTCGTTCGCCTGGCCGGCGGACGGGATCGACGATTTGTCTATATTCCGACAGCGGCGCCGGACAAGGAGATCGACCCTGCCGCGCTCGAGCACGCGTTCCGCACGACCTTCGGGGTCGACCGCGTCACGATTCTGCACACGCGTGACCGGCGTATTGCCGACAGCGCAGATTTCGCGAGGACGATCGACCAGGCCGACGCCGTCTGGTTCGGCGGCGGTCGTCAGTGGCGCATCGCCGATGCCTATCTCGGCACACGGACCGAGGCGGCGCTGCGCGGTCTCTTGGAGCGAGGCGGGGTGGTCGGCGGCACCTCGGCAGGTGCCAGCATTCTGGCATCCTTTCTCGTCCGCGGTGCACCGGAAGGAAACTGGATCATCGACGCTCCCGGACACGAGCAGGGGTTCGCCCTGCTGCCCAAGGCGGCCGTCGATCAGCATGTCGATCGGTACCACCGGGAGAACGATATCGCTCCCATCATCCGCGCCCATCCCGGGATCCTTGGCATCGGCCTCGACGAGGCAACCGGGCTCTTCGTCGCCCATGGCGTAGCGTCCGTAGTCGGTGCGGGCCGGGTCATCCTGCACGATGGCACGATGACCTGCGGAACGCCCTATGTCGTGCTCCGGGCGGGCGCTCGATTCAGGATCGGCGCGCCGCTCACAGCGCCGTGTTCGGCCGATTGATGCGGCGTCCGCCGGGCCTTAATTCATTTTAAATCGATCGTTCTAATAACTCGACAAGAGTCCGGCGATCGCCACGCGCGATCCAGGTCGCCGGACGTGCCGTCTCAGGCCCGTCAGCCGTGCTTTCTCCGTTCAGAGGTTTCAATGCCCGGTCTCTCCATCCGCAGCCGCCTCTTCGTTGGCTTCGGCGCGATCTGTGGCTTGCTCGCCGTCTCCGTCATCTTCTCCACGTTCCGCCTCGAGGCGATCGATCACAGGTCCCGCACGATCATTCGGCAGGACTTGCCGGCCGCCCAGCAAAGCCTCGCCATGGCAATGGAGTTCAACGGGTCGCTCGCGACGCTTTATCGCTACCTCCTGACGAGAGATCCGGCTTCGAAGCATGTGCTGGATGCCCAATGGTCCAAGATCGTCGAAGCCGGCACCGCGCTCGACACTGTCGTCGGCGCCCTTGCACCGGCGGAGCGGCCGCGATGGAAAGCGCTCATGGGCGAATTCGACGCGATCTACAAAGCAGAGCACAGCTTGGTCGGCGCCGTCGAAGCCCCGAACGCCGAGACCTCCCGGTTGGCGGACGGCATCAAAGACACTCAAGGGCGCGTCGAGCACATTCTCGATACGCTGATCGGTCGGGCCGACGGCAATGGGTTCCGGTCCGGCGGCATTGCGGACATGGCTGGCCATCAAATCGATGCCGACGGCGACGACATTACGGCAGGACTGGGCTGGCTCGTCAGGGCGCAAGAGGCGCTGCTCGTCGCGGCACTCGCGTTGGCAGGCGCGATCTCGTTTCTGACGCAACGGTCGATCACTCGTCCGATCGGGACCCTCACTAACGCGCTCAACCGCATGGCCATCGGCGATCTCACCATCGTCGTACCCGAGGTTGACCGCACCGACGAGACCGGTCGGATCGCGCGCGCCGTCGAGGTCCTGCGCGCGGCGGCCGTCGAGCGCAACGAGCTCGAGGCTGCGCAGGCGGCCGAACGAGCGAGCCGCGAACAGCGTCAGATCCAGGTCGACGCTGAAATCACGGCGTTCGACGGCGAGATCGCCGGTGTGTTTCACCATCTGTCGGAGAGTGCTGATGCCCTCCGCGAGGCGGCCGGCGGCCTCGAGGCAAGGGCGGAAGCGACCGCCCGGCAAGCCGGCATCGTCACGACCTCGGCGCGTGCGGCGAGCGGCAATGTCGAGGCGGTCGCAGCGGCGGCGGAGAAGCTCACCGCCTCAGTCGGCGAGATTGGCCGTCAGGTGGCCGTGTCGACCGAGATCTCCCAGCTTGCGGTGCGGGAGGCCGCGCGCGGCAGCGGCGTCGTCGAGGGTCTTTCCGCGGCCGCGGGGTCGATCGGCGAGATCGTGGCGCTTATCGACGAAATCGCAGCCAAGACGAACCTGCTGGCACTGAATGCGACGATTGAGGCCGCCCGCGCCGGAGAGAGCGGCAAAGGCTTCGCCGTCGTCGCGAACGAGGTGAAATCGCTCGCGAGCCAGACCGGGCGGGCGACACAGGACATTACCCGGCAGATCACCACGATCCGGGATGCCACCGGCGAGGCGGTGGCAATCATCGCGGATATCGGCAACATCATTGGGCGCATCAACCAGTCGAGCACGGCCATCGCCGAGGCGGTCGACCAGCAAGGGGCGGCGACGAAGGATATTGCGCGTAACGTCCAGTCGGCAGCGGCCGGTGCCGGCGCTGTCTCGCAAGCGATCGGAGAAGTGACGCAAGAGACCGAGCGGACGAGGGTGGTCTCGACCGACGTGCGTCGAACGGCAGATGACCTGGCCGCGCGGGCCGCGACCCTTCGGCAGAGAGTTGACGGATTCCTGTCTGGGATTCGCGCTGCTTGAAGCGGTCGGCGGCGGAACCCGTCCAGGGCAGGAGCCGGAGCTGCGGCCCGAACTGGAGCGCCATGGTCGGGCCCGCGGCCCAGAGCCGGTCGTTGTGGTTCCGGAGCGACCGGAACCTGCCCGCTCCCGGGACCCTCACGACTGTTCCGGCGCATTGCCTCCGTTGAAGCGCCCGAACTGTCGCGCCCCCACCAGGCTCAGCACGAGCGTGCCGAGGCCGAGCGCAGCGACGTCGGGCGTGTGCTTCAGGTCGAAATCCCCGACCCGGCAGACCAGGAGGTAGCCGACCACGAGATTGAAGAAGCCCCAGAGGACATTGACGGTTGAGGAGGAGAGGCCCTGTCCCGGCGGTTTGGCAAACGGGCTCTGGAACGGCCGGCCCATCATGCCGGAGACGAGGTGGGGGACGGCGTTCGCCAGGAAGGCGCCGCCGAAAAAGTAGGACAGGAGATGGGGCCAGACCATTCAGGCGCTCCGCTTGGCGAGGAGGCCGGTGTTCGGGTCGAGTGCGGTCAGCGCCATGGATGTCCTCGATAGCGTTTCGGGTTCGTCAATCGTCGACGAGCCGCTTGAGCAGTTCGACGGCCGCGGCGAGATCGTCCTGCTCCTGTGCGGTGAGCCGCGCCGCGATGGTTCGGGAAAGCCAGTCCTGTCGCGCCGCACGGCCCTCCTGTGCCCATTTGCGACACGCGTCCGTCAGCGAAAGGAGGGTCTGGCGCCCGTCATTCGGGTCCGGTGCACCGCTCACAAGACCGGCAGTCTCCAGCACGGCGACGACCGAGGCCATCGACTGCGGGCGCATGCCCTCCGCCCGCGCGAGGCTCGACGCCGTGGCGGCGCCGCCCTTTTCGAGGCGCAGAAGCACGGACACTTGCGACGGTGTCAGATCCCCGACGGACGCCTGTTCGCGCAGACGCCGCTTCAGCTTGCCGACCGTG
Organism: Aliidongia dinghuensis; assembly: GCF_014643535.1. Taxonomy (NCBI): domain Bacteria; kingdom Pseudomonadati; phylum Pseudomonadota; class Alphaproteobacteria; order Rhodospirillales; family Dongiaceae; genus Aliidongia; species Aliidongia dinghuensis. Next base: position 27,725 of record NZ_BMJQ01000019.1, read on the forward strand.
GCCCGGAGCTCGGTCGCAAGAGCGGCGGCGCGCACGGATCGGGACTCATTTGCATCGTCCATGCCCATGAGCATGGCATATATGCAGGATAACTGTAAAGTTCATCTGTGCAGTCGGTCTGTACATTTCCAGGCGCGCCGGCTCTGGCCGAAGAACGAATTCATGAGAGCTGGGCTATGAGCCGCTTGTCGAATCGGCGGCCGGTCAGGGCGCGGGCAGCTCGTGCAGCGCGTTGTCCGCTTCCGTGCGCAGGCCGGCGTCGGGTGCGAGCTCGCGGGCCCGGTTCAGCCAGAGCCGCGCTTGCGCCGTATCGCCTTGCCCCGCAGCACTGCGCGCGGCACGCAGATAGAGATCCGCCGCGCCCCCCGGCGCGGGGGCGAATTGCGCCGCGAGCGCCAGCGCCCGGGCCATCCCGCGATAATCGAGCTGGTCCCGCCTGAGGTCGGCGGCTTGGAGCGCCAGCGCTTGGTCATCCGTCAGCCGCGCCCGTAGCTCGGCCACATCCGCGGCATTGGCCGTCGGTGACAGGGCGGCTGCGGCTTGTTCCAGCCCGGCCCGGTTGCCGACCTTGTCGGCGATGAGGCCGCGCAGGAACCAGCCGGCGTCGGCAAGCGCCGGATCCTTGTCGGCGGTGAGCCCGGCCGCGATCCGGTCGGCGGCTGGGAGCTGCCCCAGCCTGAACAGCGCCGTTGCCGTGACCAGGTCGAAATCCGGGTCAGCGATGCCGCGCCGTGCCAGTTCCGCCTGCAGTTCCCGAGATGTGTGCATCGCGTCTTCCGCTCGTCCGGCGCGCAGTTCTGCCGCAGCCAGGTTGAAGCCGGCGTCGGCGATCGCCGCGGCATCGTCCCGGACGCGCGCCCGGGCGAGCGCCGCGCGATATTGCTCCGCCGCCTGGTCCGGCTGCTCCAGCTTGAAAGCGGTGTCGCCGGCATGGCCGAGACGGGACAGGGTCGCATCGTCCGGCGGTCCCTTGGGCGCCGACGAGCAGGCCGCCAGCAGCGTGAGCGCGATGAGCCCCCCTCTCATGGCGAGACATCTCATGGCGAGACGTCGCCCGGCGGCAGGCGTCGCGCCTCAGGTCCGGCCGAGCCGGACAGCGGCCAGGTGTGGCGCAGCTGGTTCAGCGTCTTCTCGAGCTCCGCCATGCTCGCCTGGGTCTGGGTCAAGAGCGCCGGAAGATTGGCCGTGCTGCCGGCGACGTTCCGGCTGATCGAGGGCAACTGCGGCGTGGCACCCGCCAGATCCCGGGTCACCTTCTGCAGCGATGCGAGCGCGTCATCGGCGCGATGCAGCAGGGCCGGCACGCCGGCTGGGGCCGCGGTCGTGGCCACCAGGCCCTGGACCTGGGCGAGCGTCGCGTCCAGCCGCTCAGTCGCGGTCTTGAGATTGGCGACCGTCTCGGTCAGCTGGTCGACAAGCGCCTCGTCCTTCATCAGCCTTCCAACGTTCCCATGGCCCTCGGCGACGCCCTCGGCCGTGTCGGCGAGCGCATGCATGGCGCGGCCGACATCGTCGAGGATGGGGAAGACCTTCTGCTTCACGTCATCCACCATGGCGCCGATATTCGCCGTCGGGTCGCGCTCGGCGACCGCGTCGATCACCGCGAAGCGCCAGTCCAGCGGCGCGCCGCTGCCGCGCGAGATGTCGAGGAAGGCGGCGCCGGCCACGCCGAATTGCTTGCGGATCGACGCCGTGCTGTCGCGCTTGATGAAGGCCGTCGCCTGCGCGTCCAGTTGTGCCTCGGCATACATGCGGTCGGGGTCGACCACGACGCGGCGCACCGTGCCGACGCGCGTGCCCAGCAGCTGGACGTCGGCGCCGGCCGAGAGGCCGAGGCTGCCGGTCTGCGGCAGGATGATCCTGAGCTCGACGGTCTGGCGGAACCAGTCGCTCAACAGCCCGGCGTGCAGGGCTGCCGCAATGAACAGCACGATACTCGCCACGACCAGGAGGCCGACCCACTCGTCCGTATTGCGCAAGATCTTCATGCGACGGCTGCCGGCAGCCGCACCGGCACCAGACCAGCGTCGCCGAGCCGCAAGCGCTGGGTCGGTCGGATCGTCCGGCTGCGGAGCGCCGGGCTCGCGTTCGCCAGCCAGATCACGGCGGCCCCGTGGCCCCGCGCCTCGGCACCGACGGCCAGCAGGGCCAAAAGCAAATCGTCATGCTGGGCCGCCAGCGGCAGTTCCAGGATCACCAGGCGCGGGCGGCCGAGGAAAGCGCGAACGCAGGCGGCCCGCAGCAGGTCAGGCGCCGACAGCAGTCGGGCCGGCCCCGCGGGCAGGCCGGGCAGGCCGAAGCGCAGGGCCAGAGCCGCGGCCTCCGCGCGGACCTCGGCCTCGGGCAGACGGGTGTGATGCAGCCGCGCCAGCAGGATCCGGGACGCGACATCGGGCGTGTCGGGCCGGAGCGGCAGGTGGAACAGCCGGCCGATACGACCGCGCAACGCACCGGCATGCTCGTGCGGCATGGTCTGCCAGTCGCGGCCGACGAAGCGCACGCGCCCAGATGCCGGCGTCATGAGCCCGCAGCAGAGATCGGCGAAGCTGGCGCCGCGCCGGGGGCCCAGGCTTTCGATCAGCGCGAAATCGCCCTCGTGCAGCACCAGATCGAGCGGGGCGTAGGGCAGGTGCTCGCCAGTGCCGCGCGCCGCCTCGATCGAGAGCACGGGCGGGGCGGTCATAGGATGGCACTCAGCAGCAGCGTCACCGTCAATATTCCGGTGACCCCGCGGGTGAAGCCGCGCGGCAGGAGGCTCGACGGCGTGTCGGTTTCCTCCGCGGCGAGGCCCGTGATACAGCACACGAGCGCCACGACCAGCCCGATCAGCAGCAGCTTCGCCGGGAACACCCAGAGATCGTCGAAGCTCATCGCCCGCAGCACATTGTCGAGAAAGCCGAAGATCGAGGTGTTCACCACGCCGGCGAGCCGACCGGTGACGAAGCCGCTCAACAGGCTGATCGCGACGAACATCACGCCGAGCGTGAAGGTGGCAAGCGCGAAGGCTGCGGCGCGGGGCAGCACCAGGAACTGGAAGATGTCGATGCCTTCGGCGCGCAGGATGGCGATCTCGCCCTCGGCCTTCAACATGCCGAGCTCGGCGACGCTCGCCGTGCCGCTGCGGCCGAGCAGGATGATGCCGACCAGCAGCGGCGCGATCTCGCGGAACAGCACGACCACCAGGATATGGCCGACCTGTTCCTCCTGGCCCGCCGTGCGCAGCCAGTAGATCGCTTCGAACACCAGGCCGAGGCCGACGATGACGGCGGTCACGGCGATGGTGCCAAGCGAACCGCCGATCGCGCGGCTGAGCGTCCGCTGGAACCCGGCCCGCACCGTACGCCGCCAAGTCGAGGGCCAGGCGCCCTCGCGCAGCACACCCCAGAGCAAGGCTGCGAGCTGCAGCATGAAGGCCGAGCGGGCCCTGGTCGCGCGGCCGATGGCGGCGAGCGCTCTCATGCGCGACCTGCCAGCACATAGCTGCGCGCCTCGCCGGTGCGCGGGCGGTGGAACAGCCCGCGGGGCCGGAACAGGAAGCGCTGCCGGAGCAGCATATAGGCCTGCTCGCTCGCCTGAATGGCATCGGTCGGGGCGGAAGCCGCGAGTGCTGTGGCACCCTGCACCGCTTCGCCCCACAGGTTGAACAGGCCTGGCGGCGATCCGAGCGTGGCGCCGAAGATGATGCCGACATCGAGGCCGAGCCCGAAGGGGGCGAGCCCGTCGGTGTCCTCGAACAAGTCGCCGCAGCGTTCGCGCAGCGCGATCGCGGCATCGGCCAGGCGAGCCGCGGCCTCGGTCAGCCCTGTACCTGCCCCTGTACCTGCCCCGGGGCCTGATCCGGGGCATGACCCGGTGCCGTAGCCGGTCGCGGCGACGATCGTCGTGCCCATCATCTTGACGTAGGGGACGCCGTGGGCGGTGGCGATTTCCCCGGCGGCGCAGGCGATCCGGTGCGCGAGCGTCTCCGCGGCATCGGGCAGGTTCAGCACCAGCACCACCGCCCGTGGTGCCGTTTGGTCGACGGTCCCGCTCGCGGCGAGGGCGGGATCAAGCCCCCGTTCGTCTGCACCGGGCGCGTCCGCAACAGACTCGACCGCGGCAGGCGGCGGCGCGGTCAGCGGGGCGATCGCCGGTTCCTCGGCGCCGACGGGCGTCGCGAGACCGACCAGCGTGGCGCAGGCTCGGGCGAAGTCCGTGGTGGCAGGGTCCCGCCGCGCATCCTCCAGGATCACCAGGCCAATCGGCCGTGCCCGCTGCAGCACCGGCACGGCGAACAACGCGTCGCTGCCGATCGGCGCCATCAGCGACGCATGGAGTGCCGCGGTGCGCCGGTCGCGCCGCGCATCGGGCGCGTCGATCACCTCGCCGGATGCCAGCGCCCCGATCAGCGCCGGCACCTCCTGGCGCGACAGCTCCAGCCCTGCGACATGGCCGCCGGTCGCGGGCTCGAAACTGTCGTCGCACCGGAGGGACTGGCCGCCTTGCGACAGGCGCCAGATGCTGGTCCGCCGGGCGCCGGTCGCCTCGGCCAAGGTCTCGGTGAGCGCCGCGGGCGGCCGGCCGGCGGCATCGAACAGGCCGGCCTCAGCCGCGAGACGCGCGAACGCGGCGCTCTGCTGCCGGACCGCGGTCGAGCGTTCGGCCACGGCCCGCGCCGCCCGGTCGGCGCGCAGCCCCTGGCGCACCAGCAGCGCTGCGAGGCCGATGGCGAGTGCCACCACGACCAGCGACAGCAGAGCCGCCCGACGCGAATTGGCGGTGACGAAGCCGCTGAACTCGTCTTGCGGCACGGTAATGAACAGCAACCAGCCCTGATTGGTGGCGGCGAGCGGCGTCACGATGGAGATGAGCCGTCTCCCGCCCGCCTCGATGATGCGGTCGCCAGGACCTTCGGCGCGGAAATGGTCCCAGCTCGCCGCCAGCTGGTCGTCCCCGATCGCGTCGATCCGCGCCGGTGACAGCGTGCCGTCCTTCATCGCCAGGATGCGCGCCGGATCGGGCCCCGCGATCATCTCGCCGGTCTTCGTCGCGATATAGGCCCGGCCCGTGCGCCCGATCGACAGGGTGGCGAGGAAGCGCGAGATCTCATCGAGCCGGATGTCGATGCCGACGACGTCGGGATCGACGTCCGGGCCATGCACCGCCGCGGTGACGCCGGGCGCACGCGCGGAATAGAAGATGTAGACGCCGCTCCAGAACACGTCGTCGGTGGCGCGCGCGCCGGTGAACCAGGAGCGCGTGCGGGCATCATAGTCGTCGCCCGGGTCCTGCCGCTCGGCCAGCAGCTTGCCGGCGGCGTCGGTTGTGGTCCATTCGACGCTGCGTCCTGCGGGCGCCATCAGGATGCGCTTGGTGTCGAGGGCGCCGGGCGGGCCGTTCGCCGCGCGGGTGACCAGCATGAAGTTGCCGGCCGGGTCGGCGAACAGGACATTGGCGATCTGCGGCGTCTCGCCCAGGACGGAGGCGGCGAAAGCACGGGCCTCGTCCGCGCGGCTCGAAGCCCCGCCGCGGCCGAGCATGCTGTGGGCGAGCAGGGCTGCATGGGCCGCCGGCTCCAGGTAGGCGGAGACCTGCAGCGAGATCCGTTCCTGCGTGCTGTGCAGCAACGTGTCCGACAGGCCGAGCACGCCGGCACGGTTGGCGCTGTCGGCATAGACGGCGATGCCGAGCAGGAAGCCGATGATCAGGCCGACGCCGCCGATCGGCAGGCCGATGCGCAGCATGGTCCGGCGCCGGCGGGACCGCTCGGCCAGGGGATCGACATCGATATCGACGATATCAGCCCGATCGCGCAGCGGTGCCGCCCTCCCATATGCTGGCCATCGTCCGGCGCTCCAGGGGGTGTTCTAGCAGAGCCTTCCCGGGAGGGATCGTGGCGATCTGAGGTGCTCTTCGAGACCGGCCTTTGCATCGACCGGCCGACACTTCGATTGTCGCCGCCGCGGGTCAGGATTGCCTCGCTTCAAGACGGCGATCACGGCTACTGACCGACAACTGTCATCATAACCACGGGGAGTCGCAGAGCGCCATTTCAAACCACCACATGTCGACGGCAGCTCGCACGTCGGCGAGTTGGTCGAGCACTCCCTCATCGACATGGAGGTAAAGGCCGCTTGAGTCGGACCCGGCGCACTCGAGTTGCACGCCCATGCGCTGGCGCCGGCAACCGGGATGGGCGCATAGCGGAAAGACCGAAGCGGAACGGCAGCCGTCGGCAATGGAGTTGAACAAGCGGACATTCGCAAGGGCCCGATGCCGACGGCGCGCCGTGTTTCCGTGATCACTCCGCTGGTGATGCCACCCCCTTGCCGACGGCGGCCGGAGCATAATTTTCGCTGGCAAGCCGCCATCCCTTGACGATCGCGTAGATCGCCGGGATGACGAGCAGGGTGAGCACGGTGGACGAGACCATGCCACCGACCATCGGCACGGCGATGCGGCGCATCACCTCGGAGCCTGTCCCCGTGCTCCACAGGATCGGCAGCAGCCCGGCCATGATGGCGACCACCGTCATCATCTTCGGCCGGACACGCTCGACGGCGCCGGTCATGATCGCCCGTTGCAGATCCTCCCGACTGAGTGACCGCCCTTCGCGTTCCCGCTCGGCGCGGATCTCGGCGAGCGCATGGTCGAGGTAGATCAGCATGACGACGCCCGTCTCGGCCGCCACCCCGGCCAGTGCGATGAATCCCACCGCCACGGCGACGCTCATGTTGTAGCCCAGCCACCACATCAACCAGATGCCGCCGACCAGCGCGAACGGCACCGAGAGCATGACGATCACCGTCTCGGTCAGGCGCCCGAAGTTGAGGAACAGCAGCACGAAGATGACGATGAGCGTCGCAGGCACGACCACCCTGAGCTTGGCCGCGGCCCGCTGCAGGTATTCGAACTGGCCGCTCCACTCGATGTGATAGCCGGGCGGCATGGCGACCTGTGCCGCCACCTTCTTGGCCGCCTCTTCGACATAACCGCCGAGGTCGCGGCCTTGCAGGTCGACGTAGATGTAGGCAACCGGCTGCGCATTCTCGGTGCGGATGCTGGGCGGGCCGAGCGTCACCTGCACCTTGGCGACCTGGCCCAGCGGCACCATCGCGCCACTTGCGGTCGGGATCAGGACCTGGGCGGCGATCGCCTGCGGGTCGTCGCGCAGGTCGCGCGGGTAGCGCACATTGACGCCATAGCGCTCGCGGCCCTCGACCGTGGTCGTCACCGTCTCGCCGCCCAAGGCCGCGGCCACGACCTTCTGCACGTCGTCGACCACGAGGCCGTAGCGCGCGATGGCCGCGCGGTCCGGCACGATCTCGACGTAGTGGCCGCCTTCGAGCCGCTCGGCGAAGGCGCTCGTCGTGCCGGGCACGTCATGGACGACCCGCTCGACCTCGGTCGCGAGCCGCTCGAGCTCGTGCAGATCGGGCCCGAACACCTTGACACCGACCGGCGTGCGGATGCCGGTCGACAGCATGTCGATGCGCGCCTTGATCGGCATGGTCCAGGCGTTGCTGACGCCGGGCAGCTGCAAGGCGGCATTCATCTTGGCGATGAGTTGGTCGACCGTCTCGCCCGCGGGCCACTCGCTTTCGGGCTTGAGGTTGACCACGGTCTCGCTCATCTCGACCGGCGCCGGGTCGGTCGCCGTCATCGCCCGGCCCGCCTTGCCGAACACCGAGGCGACCTCCGGGAAGGACGTGATGATGCGGTCCTGGGTCTGCAGCAGCTCGCCCGCCTTGGTGACCGACAGGCCCGGCAGGGTCACCGGCATGAACAGCAAGGTGCCCTCGTTCAGGCTCGGCATGAACTCGCTGCCGAGCCGTGCCACGGGCCAGAGGGTAGCGCCTAAGACCAGGGCCGCCAGCAGGACCATCGGCAGCGGCATGCGCAGCACGAGGCGGATCACCGGCCGGTAGAGCCAGATCAGCGCGCGGTTGATCGGGTTCCTGCCCTCGGGGACGATGCGGCCGCGCACGAAGAACAGCATCAGCACCGGCACCAGGGTCACCGACAGGAGTGCCCCGCCCGCCATGGCGAAGGTCTTGGTATAGGCGAGCGGCTTGAACAGCCGACCCTCCTGGTCCTCTAGCGCGAACACCGGCAGGAACGAGGCAACGATCACCAACAGGCTGAAGAACAGCGACGGCCCGACCTCCTTGGCGGCCGCGATCAGTGCGGGCCCACGCGGCTCGCCGGGCTGGAGCCGCTCGACATGCTTGTGTGCGTTCTCGATCATCACGATCGCCGCATCGACCATGGCGCCGAGCGCGATGGCGATGCCGCCCAGGCTCATGATGTTCGAGCCGATGCCGAGCGCGTGCATGCCCGTGAACGCGATCAGCACGCCGATCGGCAAGGTCAGGATCGCGACCAGTGCGCTGCGGACGTGCAGCAGGAAGACGATACAGACGAGAGCGACAATCAGGCTCTCCTCGACCAGCGTGTGCTTTAGCGTATGGATGGCGGCATCGATGAGCTGGGAGCGATCATAGACCGGCTCGATCGAGACGCCCTTGGGCAGGCCCGGCTTCAGTTCCGCGATCTTGGCTTTGACGTTGTCGATCGTGGTCAGCGCGTCGGCGCCGTCGCGCTTCAGGGCGATGCCGCCGACCACCTCGCCGGTCCCGTTCATCTCGGCGATGCCGCGCCGCTCGTCCGGCCCGAGCTCGATGTGCGCCACGTCGCGGATCATGACCGGCGTGCCGTCGGGCGCGGCCTTCAGCACGATCTTGCCCAGGTCCTGCATGTCCTGGACATAGCCGCGGCCGCGGATCATGTACTCGGTCTCGCTCATCTCGATCGTGCGCCCGCCGACATCGCGGTTGCTGGCACGGATCGCGTCGGCGACCCGGTCGAGCGGGATGCCGTAGGCCTGCAGCTTCCGTGGATCGACGACGACCTGGTACTGCTTCTCGAAGCCGCCGACGCTCGCGACCTCGGCAACGCCCTTCGCCGTCACCAGGTTGTAGCGCACGAGCCAGTCCTGGATGCTCCTGAGCTCGGCGAGCGTGCGCTCGGCGCCGACCACGACATACTGGTAGACCCAGCCGACGCCGCTCGCGTCCGGCCCGAGCGTCGGTGTCACGCCGTCCGGCAGCCGCTTGGCCGCGAAGTTGAGATATTCGAGCACGCGCGAGCGCGCCCAGTAGAGGTCGGTGCCGTCATCGAACACGACATAGACGAAGCTCGCGCCGAAATCCGAGAAGCCGCGCACGACCTTGGCATGGGGCACGGCCAAGAGCGCCGTGGTCAGCGGATATGTCACCTGGTCCTCGACGACCTGGGGCGCCTGGCCCGGGTAGTCGGTGTAGACGATGACCTGGGTATCCGACAGGTCCGGCAGCGCGTCGAGCGGCGTGTTGGCGACCGACCAGACGCCGATCCCGACCAGGATCAAGGTGGCGAGCAGCACCAGCATCCGGTTGCGCGCGCAGAGATCGATGAGGCGGCCGATCATGGCTGGGCTTCCTTGTTGCTGGCGTCGGCGAAGCCTTGCAGCGCCGCGCGCAGGTTGCTCTCGGCATCGATGAGGAAGTTGGCGCCGGTGACGACGCGCTCGCCGGGCTTCAGCCCGTCCAGAACCTGGACCCAGTCGTCGCCGTGCATGCCGAGCTTGACCGGCCGCGGCTCGAAGCGGCCCTCGTCCTTGGCCACCAGCACGACCTGGCGCGTGCCGCTGTCGAGCACGGCCGAGTTCGGCACCGAGAGGATAGGCGCGCCGCTTGCGGCGCCCTCGATGTCGACGGTCGCGAACATCTGGGCGCGCAAGGCGCCGTCCGGGTTGGGCAGCACGATCCGCACGCGTGCGGTGCGCGTCTCGGCCGAGAGCGACGGATAGACGAAATCGACCGTGCCCTCGAAGCTGCGGCCGGGGAACGCCACGAAGCTGGCCTGCGCCCGCTCGCCCGGCCGGATCATGCCGAGGTCCCGTTCCTGCACCTCGGCGATCAGCCAGAGCGAGGAAAGGTCCGCGGTCTTGTAGAGTGCCTCGCCCGCCTCGACCTTCATGCCCTCCTGGATCGGTTTGTCGATCACGACACCGTCCGCGGGAGCCATGACCGCGATGCGCCGGACCGCCTTGCCGGTCTTGCGCAACCGGGCGATCTCGTCCGCGGGCACGTCGAGCGCGCGTAGCCGTTCGTCGGACGCGGCACCGATGGCGCCGCCCATGCGGGCGGCGATCAGATATTCGTTCTCCGACGCGACGAGATCGGGCGCGTAGATCTCGGCCAGCACCTGGCCGCGCCTGACCGGATCGCCGGTCGCGGCGACCGCCAGATGCTCGATCCAGCCTGGCACCTTGGTCGTGACCGTCGCGAGGCGGCGCTCGTCGAACTGCAGGATGCCGGTCGCGCGGATCGTTGGGCCCGAGGCCGTCCGGGTCGCGACGGCCTCGGTCTTGACGCCGAGCGTCTGCAAGCGGCCCGGGCTGATCTTGACCGTGCCAGGCGGATCGCCCGTTGTCCCCTCGTCGGCATAGACCGGCAGATAGTCCATGCCCATCGAATCCTTCTTGGGCTTGGGCGACGTGTCCGGCAGGCCCATCGGGTTGCGATAGTAGAGAATGCGGTGGTCGGCCTTGGCCGATGCAGCGGGTGGCGCAGCCGCCGAGGTCGCAGCACTCGGGGCGCCATCCTCGAGCACAGGCTTGAAGTCTCGGCCGTCGGCCGTCTTCTTTGGCCCAGCCGAATAGAACGGCTTGCCGTCCGGGTCCTGGTAATAGAGCGGCTGCCGGGCGGCCTCATCGGCGAGCGCCACGCTCGACAGGGCAAGGCCGAGGGCGGCACTGGCGAAAAGCAGCGCGCGCATCAGAGGTCTCCTCCGATCAGCCGTTCGATGACGGCGAGCGCCATCTGCTCGTCGAGCTGGGTCTGGAGCAGGCGCAGATCGACATCGTGCATCTGGTGCTCGGCGGCGATGGCCGCGGCCAGCTCGCCCTTGCCTTGGCTGTAGTTCGCCAGCACCGTCTCGAAGGTGGCGTGCGCCTGCGGCATCGCCTCGTCATGGAGCAGGGCTTCGGTCGCACGCGCGGCGCGGAGCTTGGCGAGCGCCTCGCCAAGCGTTCCCTCGATCTCGCGCGCCGCGGCCTCGTACTTCTGCTGGGCGGCGCCGAGCCGCGCTGCCGCCTCGTGCTGGCCCGATGCCTCGCGGCCCCAGGCGAGCGGGATGTTGAGGCCGACCGTCGCGGCGAATCCCACCGGCCGGTTGTTGGTCTGGATCAGCGGTCCCGCGCCGACCGTGATGTCCGGGTACCAGGCCTTGTCAGCGAGCGTCCGCCGCGACCGCGCGGCCGAGACCGCGGCGTCGTTCGCGGCCAAGGTCGGGTTGCTCGCGCTGGCGCGCTCGACCAGGGCCGCAAGCGCGGGCTCGACCGCGGGCAGCGGCCGCAATCGCTTCGGCTCGGCCAGTGGCGCATCCCCGCTGCGGCCGACGAGCGCGTTCAGCCGCACCCGGGCTGCGTCCATCTCGCCCTGGAGCCGTACGGCCTCGGTCTTGACCGCGGTCTCCTCGGCCTGTGCCTGGATGACGGCGGTCTGATCGCCGCCGCCCTGGCCGTAACGGGCAGTGGCAGCCGCACGCATGCGCCGGTCGAGCTCGCCGATCTCCCGGTTCACCGCCAGCTCGCGCCCGGTCAGGAAATATTGCGCGAAGGCGACCTTGATCTGCTCGTCGAGCGCATCGGTGGCGGCGCGCTCCTGGCCGCGTGCCTCGTCGAGATCGGCGAGCGCCGCGGTCTTGCGCAGGTCGCGCTTGCCCCAGAGCGGGAACGCCTGGGAGACCGTGATCGTGTGAGCACTGAAGACGCCCGGGTCCTTGTAGTACTGGTAGCTGTCCGTGATGGTCGGGTCGTCGAGCGCGTCGGCACCTTCCGCCTTGGCCGCCGTCGCCGCGGTGTCGAGCGCCGCCGCACGCAAGGCGGGGCTCAGTTGCTCACCGGCCGCACGCAGCCCGTCGACGGTGGCGCCCAGCGGACCGTCGGTGGCGGGGTGGGCGGCAGCTTGAGCGAAGGCTGGCTCCCACGCGATCAGGCTGGCCACCAGCATCCCGCTGGCGCCGAGCCGCATCCACTGGGCGCCCATGTCACTTCACCAGGGCGGCGGTGATGGTGCCCCGGACGGTCTCGGACTCACCCTGGACCTTGGCCGCGAGATGCAGCGCCCAGGTTCCCGCCATGCCCGGCTCGACCTCGAAGCTGTAGGTGCCGTCCTTGGGCGCCAGCGCCTTCACGGGTGCGCTCATGGTCGCCATGCCCTCCGGCCCCATGTCGGCCTTGCTCTCGAAGATCACAGCGTCGGCCATGGGCTTGCCGTCGGCGACATGGATCAGCCGAACCTGGACGATGTCTTTCTGCCCGCTGAGCTGCGGCTTGCCGACCAGCTCGAAGCGATAGTCAGCCGAGGCGGCGAGCGCCGGAAGTGCTGCGAAAGCGAAGCCGCTGGCGAACGCGAGCGCGCCCGCAACGAAACGGTTGCGAATCATAAGTGTACCCCTTGATAGCCCGACCGGCGCCGCGGCACGCGGGCGGGCGGAACAAACCTGATTGTCGAATAAGCGCACTTCGGGCGTGCGCGGACCGGATCAGGCCGCTCGGGGTGGCTGGGGTTCGGGTTGGCGGTCCAGGCTCACGAGCCTGGAGAGGGATGCCCAATAGGCGACCGCAGCGTACTCGACGGTCGTCTCAGGGGGCGTGAACGGCACGGGCAAACCGACGGCTGTGACGCAGCCCATCTGCTTGATGCAGTCGGCGGTCAGCCCCTTGCAGGGCGGCATCGGCTTGGCGTCGTCGCCCGACGCCGACATCGGCATTGCCATGTCGCAGGGCACGTCCATGGCCGCCACGACCGGCCCGTAGGCCGCCGCGCGCGCGAAGTCGGTCGTCGTCCCGCCGACGAGGGCGAAGGCGACGAGCGCGAGCAGGATATGGCGCAGCACACGGACCATGATGGCTATGTAGGGGGTTCCGTCATGGGAAGGTCAAGAGGGCGCGACCGGTCACGCAACACGATCATCCTGGTCGTCGCGGCAATGAGCGGACAGCCTGCGTCGTTGCCGGCGTCGCATGCGCGCACCGTGTCGGCCAGGACGCGCGCGTCAGCGCAAGAGGCTTGTCCTCCGGCGGCGAGACCGAGCAGTGCCCGCTCCTCGTCCAGGGTCCAGGTTCATCGGCTTCCCCGCCTTGAGCAGGGCGGGGAGGTCGAGACGGCTCACACATCCCGCAGCAGCACGTCGCGCGCCATGTTAATCTTGCTCGCCAGGTAGTTGGTGCCGCCACGATCGGGGTGCAGCTTCGCCATCAGGCGGCGGTGCGCCTCGTGGATCTGCTCCGCGTCAGCACCGGACTCGAGCCCGAGCACCTGCCACGCCTCCTCGCGGGTCATGTCGCCACCGGTGGCACCCCCCGCCCGGTCGCTTTGCCCCGTCTGACTTTGCTCAGCCCCGCCGGGCCGATCGCGCCAGCGCGGATGCGTGCGGTCGAGATAGGTCTCGACCAGGCGCGCCGACTGAGGATCGGCGACCTCGCACTCGGCGAGCAGCGCACATAACTGGTCGAGGCCAAGCTCGCCGAGCCGCGCCCCCGAAAACTGGCCCGAATGCACCTCGCCGTCGATCGCACCGGTCGACCGGTCGAGCGTCATGCTGAGCCAGGCCATCTCGATGGTCGAGATATCCGGATTGTGCGGCGCGCCTTTCAGCCAGTCGCGCACGCGGTCGAACCCGGGGAAACCGCGCGCCGACCAGCCGCGCAGCAGGATCAGGGTCAGGGCACCCAGCGGCAGGTCGAGCAGCGCAAGTCCCCTGGCCGCGAGAAACAGCCCGAGCAGCACGAGCGCCGCGACGAAGGCATGGCGAAGCGCCCGCGCGAGGACCTTGGGATCCAAGACCAGCAGGAGCCATCCCGACCCGAAGACTGCGACGATCACGAGTGCAATCACAAGGTACGGCATCCGCGCCCGTCTCGGCTATCAGGGTTGCTGGCGGAGCTGCTGGGTCAGACGGAGCACTTCGCCACCCGCGTGCCTCGCATAGTCGACCAGCGCCGCTCGACCGCCGGCCGCATAGATCGCGACCGCCTTGAGCAGGTCGCGCAAGGCCTTGGCGCTCGCCGAATCGAAACTCACATAAGCGCCATTGGTGAGCCGCGCGATCTGCTGAAAGGCGCGCCGCGCGACGGGCTCGTCCCCCTCCTGAAACACGAAGGCAGGAACACCGAGCAGGCCGAGCTGGCCGGCGAGTTCCGCCAGCGTCTCCGCATTCTCCTCCATGGCGTCGCCGACATAGACCAACGCATTGATCCGCGTCTTGGCCGCCTCGGCGACGGCATGACGCAGGACGCGCACGATCTGTGTCGTGCCGCTGAGGCAGGTCACGGCCGTCATCCGTCGCACCAGCTCCCGCCCGTCGGTGAGCCATGGCGCGGCATGGAATTCGGCGAAGCCCCGGAAATAGCACATTTGAATGGCGAGGCCGCCGAGCGCCGCGGTTTCGGTAAACATCTCCGCCTGGATGTGGCTGGCCCGGTCCCAGGTCGGCTGCCGGCTCGCCGTCGCGTCGAGTGCGAAGATGAGGTGCCCCATGGTTCCTGACCGAGCCGCCACGGGTGCTGCCGCAATTTGGCGCAGGAATGCGTCAACTTCGGTTCGCTTCGGTTCCGCCTGCAGTTGGCGATCGTCCTTGGCCATGGTCTTCGACCCAGTTGCTGCTGCCCGCCGGGCCAATGCGTTCATCCCATGTTGGCCCGACGCGCACCCCACGCAATCATACGCCGGACGGATCGAGCGCGGTACCGATGGCCGAGTTGACCCCTTCGTGCAGGGCGATGGGGGCGCCAGGGTCAGGGCTGCGGCCGCAGGCCGTCATCCGTCGCCGTTGGAGGCTGCGTTCGTTCCTTGCTCACGAGCGGCGCGGGCTGGCTCAGCGCCTCGAGGAGCGCGCGCAGCGCCTCCAGTTCCGCGCCGAAGCCGCTCCAGTCTCCGGCCTTCAGACGCTCGATGGCAAGGTCATAGTGGCGGAGCGCTGCGCGGGCACGATCGTCCCCCGGGCCTGCCGGCGACGGCCTGCCTGGTGTCATGGAGCCCGGCGTTATAGGCCCCCGCGTCATGGGGCTTGGCGTCATGGGGCCTGGCGTCATGGGGCCCGGCCTCACGGGGCTCAGCTCGCCAATGGCGGATTCCTTGAACAGGGACGCGAGGGCCGCCGACAGCGTCTCCTCCATGACCACGCGCTCGCCATAGGCCGCAATCACGCGCTTCAGCTCCGGCAATTGCCCGGTCTCCGCGCGCAGATAGAGGGGCGTGACATAGAGGACCGAGTTCGCGATGGGAATGACGAGAAGATTGCCGCGGATGACCCTCGACCCCGATTGATTCCACAGTGTGATCTGCTGGGAGATCTCCGTGTTCTGGTTGATGCGCGCCTCGATCTGGAACGGCCCGTAGACGAGCTTGTCCTTCGGAAACTCGTAGACGATCAGCTTGCCATAGTCTGGCGGGTCGCAGCGCGCGGCGAGCCACGCGATCATGTTCTGCCGCTGGTTCGGCACCATGGGCAGCATGAGGAAGAACTGGGCGCGGGCCTCCCCAGGCAGCCGCATGATGGCGTAATAGGGCGCCATCGTGGCGTGCTCGCTGATGTTGGGCTCGCGGGGAAATTGCCAGAGGTCTTCGCGGTTGTAGAAAACCTCCGGGGCATCCATGTGGTAGGCCCGGTACATCCGAGCCTGCATGAGGAAAAGATCCTCCGGATAGCGGATGTGCCTTTGCAGATCCGGCGGCATCGCCTCCAACGGCTTGAACAGGCCGGGGAAGATGCGCCGGTACGTCGCGACGATCGGGTCCGAGGGATCCGCCACGTAAAACGCCACGCTGCCATTATAGGCATCGATGACGACCTTGACCGAGTTGCGGATATAGTTCGCCGTCTCCTCCGGCGCCGGCCGGGCGTAGGGGAACCAGTCGCTCGTCGTGTAGGTGTCCTGGATCCAGAAGAGCCGCCCGCCGCTCACCACCACATAGGGATCGCGGTCCAGCCGGAGGAACGGCGCGATCACGCGCACCCTATCCTGGATATTGCGCCGGAACAGGATCCGGCTCTCGTCGGTGACATAGTTGCTGAGCAGGATGTTGGTATCGCCGAAATACCACGCGAACAGAGTCCTTCGGGCGGCGCCTGCGAGGGTGATCCCGTCGCTGCCGTCATAGGTCGTGTAGGCGTTGTCGACGCCCTTCGGATAGTCGAACTCCGGCGTGCTCGCCTTG
Organism: Aliidongia dinghuensis; assembly: GCF_014643535.1. Lineage (NCBI taxonomy): Bacteria > Pseudomonadati > Pseudomonadota > Alphaproteobacteria > Rhodospirillales > Dongiaceae > Aliidongia > Aliidongia dinghuensis. Next base: position 43,972 of record NZ_BMJQ01000019.1, read on the forward strand.
ACGATCACGTAGGAGTCGCTGGCCTGGCCGAAATAGATACGCGGCTGCCGGATGGCGGGCCCGAGCGAGGCGACCGGCGGGATGTCCTTCAGATATAAGGTCGGCAGCCCCTCGGCCGATTTCTGGGTGACCGGCGACATGACCACGCCGATGCCGTGGGTGAACAGCAGGTGCAGGTTGACCCAGGTGTGGGCATTGGGCGGCAGGAGCGCCGGTTCGAGCTCGCGCGCCGACAGCATCACCTGCTGATACGAGCCGCCGATCTCGTAGCGATCGACCTCCATGTCGCGGAATTTGTAATAGGTCCGGATTTCCTGCAGCTGGGCATAGGTATCCACCAGCGGCTGCCAGTCCCACAGCCGGATATTGTCGATCGTTGCGCCATTGTCCTGGATCGACTGGTACGAGAGGCCCAGTTCCGCCGGGAATGGCTTCACCGCGATCTGGCGTAAATTGTAGGCTTCTTGGGTGAGGGCGATGTTCTGCCCGATATACGGCGCCTCGAGCTGCAGTTCGTTCGGCTTCACGTAGATGCGTTGGAACAGCGCGGGGCAGACGAGCGACAGCACGAATGAACTGCCGAAGACCAGGACCACCGCCGTCAGCGGAAGCCTGAACGTGCGTCTGCGTAAGTTCGCCCATGAGAGGAGTGCTGCGACGGAGGCCACCGCGACGAGCGCCCAGAGAACGGGCAGGCCGACATGGATGTCGGTGTAGCCCGCCCCCACGACCACGCCATTGTCGCCGTAGAGCAGCAAGAACCGGTCGAGGACGTACGACCAGGCCTTCACCACGAAGAACAGGCCCAGCAACACGGAACCGTGGGCGATCGCGGCCGGCGAGATCCAGCGGCTTTGCGCGGCAATAACGACGTCGCCATGGGCCCAATAGACAAGGCCGGCGACAAGGGTGCTCGCGAAGAGCGTTATCAGCATCCAGTTCCTGAGCGCCACATAGGCGGGCAGCGAAAAGAGATAGAAGCCGATGTCCGTGTTGAAGAGGGGATCGCTCTGGCCGTAGGGCGCCTGCGCGATGAACCGCAGGGCCAGGTCCCAGTTGCCGGTCTCGCCGGCGGCGATGAACGCGCCGGGAATGACCGCGGCGGCGGCAATGAGAAACCGCCAGGCAAAGCGAGGGTCCGCGCGCCTGAACAGGCCGGGCAACAGCGGAACGGCCGCGGACCCCACGCCGAAGGCCGGGGGGAGCGGGGCCGGCCGCCGGGCGAAGCGCAAGGCGAGGACGCCGGACGCCCAAAGGGAGAGACCCGATCCGAGGAAGGTCGCGGCGCCGAGGGCAGCCTTGGCTTTGAAGACCGTCCAAAAGACATCGGGATAGCCGATCGAAGAAAACCAGATCCAATCGACCAGGAAGTCGCCCACCCGTCCCAATGTGACCAGGCACACCAGGATGACGATACTTGCCACTGCAAGGGGTCTGCGCCGCATGCCCGGCCTCCGTCCCTTCCTCGCCCTCCTCGCGGCCCAGCGGCCGGAGCCCGGTCCGAATGCCCAGCCGGTCGGCAATCTCCCCGCGGTCATTCGGCATTCCGGGATGGAGGGTCGAAGCCCTTGTCCGGCAGTGATTTTGCTCCTTCGGAGGGCCGGTAGCCATACGTCCTTGCCGGCGCCCGCCGAACATCCCCCCGCGCCGGTTCGGACGACGCGCCATGGACACCTCGTCGCCGCTGGAATTGTGACCTGCCCAGGCCGCGCCCGGACGGTGTGCGGCAGGGCAGCCATCGGATGGTCTTGGGGTGATTTGCACCTGCGGGGTTAAGTGCTTGATTTTTCTGAGGCGCGCTTTGGGGCCAAAACAGAAAAACCCCTGAAAGCGGATTTCTTTCAAGGGCTTGATATGGCTACGGGGCCCCGCAGCCAACGATTCTTGCGGCCGGTCGAGCAGGAAGTGCCGAGGGCAGTTGCATGAGGCGGAACGGCCGATGCCGACTTCCACTCAAGACCATTCTCCGCTCCGTGCTACCGAGAAAATCCCGCCGGTAGCCGTAGGCCGGATATCTATCCCCGCGCCAGTTCCATCCCTGCGACGTGACCGAACGTCAGCGCTGGACCAAGCGTGATCCCGGGCCCTGGATAAGTGCCGCCCATGACCGAGTTCATGTCGTTACCGGCCGCATAGAGCCCCGGGATCGGCTTGCCGGCCGGATCGAGGACGCGTCCCTTGCCGTCGGTGACCAATCCGCCCGCGGTGCCGATGTCGCCTGGATAGACACGCACCGCATAGAACGGTGCCGTGACGATCGGGCCGAGGCAGGGATTGTGGTCCGTTAAGGTCGGGTCGCCGAGGTACCGGTTGTAAGCGGTGCTGCCCTTGGCGAATTCGCTATCGACGCCCTTCGCCGCCGCTTGGTTGAAGCCGGCGACCGAGGCATTGAGGGTGCTGGGGTCGACCCCGATCCTCTGGGCCATCCCCTCGATCGTGGGGGCCTCGATCACATATCCAGCCGCCCGCATCTGCCTGAGGCCGCGCCGCCCGGGCTTGACGAGGCCGAGGCCCCATTTGCCGAGGAAGTCCGCATCGCAGATCAGGAAAGAGGGGATCGAGGGCACTTGCTTGTGGCTCTCGATCATTGCCAGGCAGAACTCGTGATAGGAGGTGGATTCATTGACGAAGCGCCGCCCGGCGCCGTTCACGGCCATCAGGCCGGGCTTGGCGCGATCCCAGATCAGATGCGGGAACTTCACCTCCGTGCCGTCGGGCCGTTTCAAGATCGAAATCGGGCTGTAGAACACGTTTGACGCGTTCTCACTGCGCACCTTGGCGCCCGCCATTTCGCCGAGCCGCAGCCCATCGCCGCTATTGCCCGCCGGCGCCATCGACCACATGCCGGCCTCGATCGGCAGAAAGGCTCGCCGACGCTCGGGATCGGACGGGAAGCCGCCGGCCGCGAGCACGACGCCCTTGCGAACGGCGACTTGCTGCTCCCTCCCGTCGCGCGCCACGACGGCGCCCACGACCTTGCCATCCGTCACGATCAGCCGCTTGGCCGGCGCGTTGAGCCAGTAGGGAACGCCGCGGTCGAGCATCGACTTGAACAGCCTGCCGGCCAGCGCATTGCCCAGCACGAGACGGGTCCCGCGCTTGTGGCCCAGCCGGTCGAGCGCGTAGCGGATCAAAAGCTTCATGCCGTGCTTGAACGACGCCAGGTTCCTGGTGATGGCGAGCAGATGCCGGACGTCATAGAGATTGACCATCATGCCGCCCAAGACCGTGAAACCGGGCAGCGGCTCGCGCAGCTCGGCAAAATGCTTGCCCAGCAGTCGACCGTCGAATTCCACCGGATCGACACCGCGCCCGCCGAGCTTTGCCCCCTCCGCATCAGGGTAGTAGTCGGGCGAATACACCCGGCCGCTCACCTCGAGCTCAGTGTGGCGCTCAAGATAGGCGAGTGCCGCCGGCCCCTGTTCCAGGAAGGCGAGCTTCATCTCGTCGGACGACCAGTTGCCGACGATGCGGTCGAGATAGGTCTTGGCCTCGGCGAGGCTGTCCGGATGGCCGCTTGCGTCGGTCTTGTCGTTGTTCGGGATCCAGATGCCGCCGCCCGAGATCGCCGTCGAGCCGCCGATCCGGTCGGTCTTCTCGACCAGCAGCACGCTCAATCCCTCGATCGAGGCGGTCAGTGCCGCCGCCATGCCGGCAGCGCCGGAGCCGACCACCAGGACGTCGACGGCGGTCTCGCTCACAGTGCCGCACCCCGCCGGGAATAGTTCGTGACGCTCCAGCCGCCGTCGACCGCCAGCACATGGCCGTTGATGTAGGAGGCTTGGTCGGAGCAGAGGAAGAACGCGGCATTGGCGACGTCCTCGGGCCGGCCGAGCCGCGGGAACGGGATGGGATCGATGTTGAGCGCGTTGAAGCGCTGGTCCGTGTCGATCCGGGCGCGGGTAAGCGGCGTCTCGATCACGCCCGGCGCGATGGCGTTGACGCGCACGCCGTTCGGGCCGCAATCGGCCGCCATCTGGATGGTGAGCCCGACGACGCCGGCCTTGGTGGCGGCATAGGGTGCGACGTTCGGATGGCCGAACAGGCCGAAGACCGAGGCCATGTTGACGATGGCGCCGATGCCGGGCTTGAGATGCGGCAGTGCCGCACGGGAAAATCGGAAGACCGCGCGCAGGTTGATGTCCGAGTAGCGATCCCAATCCTCATCCGTCGTATCGGCCGCGGACTTCGCCGCACCGATGCCGGCGTTGTTGATGAGGAAATCGAGCCCGCCGAAGCGCCTCACCGCCTCGGCGACGGCGGCATCGGGCGCTTCCTTGCCCCGTACATCGGCGACGAAGCCGGCGATCTTCGCATCGGCGCCCGCCAGCGCCGCCGTCTCGTCCAGCCCAGCCTGGTTCTGGTCGACGGCCAGCACCGCGACGCCCTCGCGGACGAAGCGCAACGTGATGGCGCGGCCGATGCCGGAACCGGCACCGGTAACGAGGGCAGTTCTCTGTTCACTCATCGCTCTGTCCTCACGCTGCCGTGCCACCCAGCGACTTGCCGCCGTCGACGAAGATCACCTGTCCGGTGATGAAGTCGGTGCGCGGCGAGACCAGGAACGAGACCGCGTTGGCGATATCCTCCGGCCGCCCCGCCTTGCCCGTCGGCTGCAGGGCGAGCTGCGCCGCCATGCGCTCCGGCGTCAGAGCCCGCAGGATCGGCGTGTCGATCAGGCCGGGAGCGACGGCATTGACCAGAATGCCGCGGCCGATCACCTCCATCGCGAGCGCGCGGGTGAAGCTGACGACCGCGCCCTTGGACGCGACATAGTCGATCTGGTTGCGCGCACCCAGATAGGCGCGCGAGGCGATGTTGACGATCTTGCCGCCCGCCGCCATGCGCGCGAGTGCCGCGCGGGCGATCAGGAACGGCGCGATGAGATTGACCTCGTAGGTGCGCCGGAATTGCTCGACCGTGGTCTCGGCAAACGGCCGGTCGGCGAAGATGCCGGCGTTGTTCACCAGGGCGGCAAGCGGTGGAAGCGAGCCGATCAGTGCCGCCACCGCCTGCTCATCGGTGATGTCGACCGCATGGGCGCTCGCCTCATGCCCTGCGGCCTTGAGTTCGGCGACGCGGCTCGCGGCCAGCTCCGCATTGATGTCGACGATGGCAACCTCGAAACCGTCCGACGCCAGTCGGTTCGAGATCGCCCAGCCGATGCCGGACGCACCACCGGTGACGAGAGCGAGGGGCTTGGCGCTCATGCTTGTCTCCTCACATGCCGAGATAGGCCGACGCGACGGCGTCGTTCGCGGAGAGATCGTCGGGCGTGCCGTGCGCAGCCACCTCGCCGTTCTCCAGGATGTAGGCGTATTGCGCGACCTCGAGCGCGATCGCCGCGTTCTGCTCGACGATCAGCAGGGTCAGCTCTTCCTCGCGATGCAGCCGCACGATGGTCTCGAACACCTGCTGCACCAGGAGCGGCGACAGGCCGAGCGAGGGTTCGTCGAGCAGCAGCAGGCGCGGCCGGGCCATCAGCGCGCGGGCGATCAGCAGCATCTGCTGCTCGCCGCCCGACAGCGTGCCCGCCATCTGACGATAGCGCTGCTTCAGGATCGGGAAATAGCCGCACATCACCTCGATGTCGCGCGCGATGCCGTCCGCCTCGTTGCGCTGATGCGCGCCAAGCAGCAGGTTCTCCTGCACACTCATCTGATGGAACACCTCGCGCCCTTCGGGCACCTGAGAGATGCCGAGCGAAACGACGCGCTCCGACGCCAGGCCATCGATGCGTTTGCCGTCGAAGCGGATCTCTCCCTTCCGGGCGGCGACAAGACCGCAGATCGTATTGAGCACGGTCGTCTTGCCGGCACCGTTGGCGCCGAGCAGCGCCGTGATGCCGCCGGCCGCGACCGAGAGCGACACTTCGGAAAGCGCCTCGATCCGGCCATAGCCGGCCGAGACATTGGCGAAGGACAGGAGCTCAGCCATGGGCATGCTCCCGCGTACCGAGATAGGCCTCAATCACCTTCGGATTGGCGCGGATTTCGGCCGGCGTGCCCTCGGCGATCTTCTGGCCGAAGGAGAGCACGGTGATATGGTTGCTCACCGCCATCACCAGCTGCATCACATGCTCGACCAGCAGGATGGTCAGCCCTTTCGCCGCCAGGTCCGTCAGCATGCGGTCGAGCCGCGCGATCTCACGGGCGCGCAAGCCCGCCGCCGGTTCGTCCAGCAGCAGCAGACGCGGCGAGCCGGCGAGCGCACGGGCGACCTCGAGCATCTTCTGGCGGCCGAAATCGAGGGAATTGGCCCGGGCGTGCCTGAGATCGGCGAGCCCGGTCTGCTCGATCAGAGCCTCGGCACGCTCGCGCGCCGGGCGGGAGAAAGGCGAGAGCCGGGCGAGCCACGAGGTGTCGTGCGCCGCATGCGCGCCCAGCATCACGTTCTCGAGCACGGTCAGCTCGTTGAACAGCTCCAGGTTCTGGAAGCTGCGCGCCACGCCGCGCCCGGCCATCGCATGCGCCGGCAGCTCGGTAATGTCCTCTCCGGCGAGGAAGATGCGGCCTTCCGACGGGCGGTAGAGGCGCGAGATGCAGTTGAACACCGTCGACTTGCCGGCGCCGTTCGGGCCGATCAGCGCATGGATCGTGCCTTCCTCGACGGTGAGCGACAGGCCGCTCACCGCGACCAGCCCGCCGAAGCGCTTGACCAGGCCGTCGAGCCGCAGCATCGGCGCGCTCATCGCGCCCCCCGTAGGGCTGCGAACATGCCGCGCGGCGCGAACATCATGAAGCCCATCAGGATCGCGCCATAGATCATCTCCTGATAGGACGGCAGCTGGCGCAGCAGCTCGTTCAACAGGCCGAACACGACGGCACCGCCCACCACGCCCCAGACCGAGCCGATGCCGCCCACGACCACTACGGTCAGCACCAGGACGGTGGTGGAGAAGCCCAGCGAATCCGGGTGGATGAAGGTCGAGAAGGTGGTGAACATCCCGCCCGCCGCACCGGCGAGCAGGGCGGACAGCGTGAAGGCGGCGAGCTTCATCAGCTTGACGTTCACGCCAACCGCGGCCGCGGCGATCTCGCTCTCGCGCACGGCCCTGAGCGCCCGGCCGAAGCCCGAATGATGCAGCACCAGCGTCGCGGCGAGGAACAGCACCGCGAGAACCGCGACCAGGGGGAACGCCTCCCGGTCGGACATGATCGCGAAACCGAACAGCTTCGTCGGCGGGATGTTGTAGCCGTTGGGGCCGCCGGTGACCGCTTCCCAATTGAGGAACACCCACTGCATCGCCTCGCCGAACGCGAAGGTCGAGAGTGCCAGATAGATGTCGCGCATCCGCAAGGCCAGGAGGCCGATCACCAGCCCGCAGACGGCGGCGGCGAGGCCGCCGACGCCGAGCGCAAGGATGAATGGCCAGTGCGCGGTGGTGGCGATCGCCGTCGCGTAGATGCCGATGCCGTAGAAGGCGGAGTGCGCGAGGGAGAACTGGCCGCTTTCGCCGATCACGACATGGAGCCCGAGCGACAGTACCAGGGTGACCAGCAGCAGATTGACCAGATAGACGATATAGCCGGTCGCCGAGGCCTCCAGCACGACCGCGCCGGCCACGACGGCAGCGACGCCGAGAACCGCGAGCAGGCGCTTCATACCTTCCTCACCCGGACAGCGCCGCCGAACAGGCCCTGCGGCTTCAGGATCAGCACCAGCATGATCACCACGAACGGGGTGACGACGATGGCGCGCGAGGAGACGAACAGGCCCACGAGATTCTCGGCGATGCCGATGATGAAGCCCCCGACCACGGCACCCGGCAGCGACGTGAAGCCGCCGACGATCGCAGCCGCGAAGGCCAGGGTCGCGACATGCCCCATCTCGACCGTCAGCAGCAGTTTGGGCGCGATCAACAGGGCCGCGATGGCCGAGATCCCGCCGGAGCAGGCCCAGACCTGCATCTGCACGCGCGTGAGGCTGATGCCGACGAGTGCCGCCGCGCGGCGGTTCATGCCCACCGCCCGCATCGCCCGGCCGGTCTTCGTAAAGGTGAACATCCAGAAGAACAGCGCCATGACGACGAGCGAGGTCACGAAGATGACGATGTCGAGGTAGGAGAGCGAGGCGTCGCCGATCGTGAGCGCTCCGTCGGGCACGACCGACGGGAACGACCGCGGCGCGTCGCCGAAGCCGGAGAAGCGCACCATGCCCTTGAGGAAGTAGGACAAGCCCAGCGTCGCGATCACCAGGTTGACCGACACGCCGCGGACCGAGGCCACCCGCGCCAGTACCAGCCGCTGAAAGACCGCGGCACCACCGCAGACGATCAGGATGGTGAGCGGAATGGCGAGCAAGATCGGGGCCGCGAACACCACGATCAGGAAGAAGGCCAGATACGAAGCCGCCATATAGATCTCGCCCTGGGCGAAATTGGCGACGTCGGTCGTGCGGTAGACGATCACGATGGCGAGTGCCAGCAGGGCGTAGACCGCCCCGCTCACGAGGCCGGAGGCGACACCCTGCTGCACGAACAGCCAGACGACTTCCAGATCCATCACAGTCGGCCCGAACGGCAGGGCGTCATGCTCAGTCCGCCTTGTACGTCCAGCGCGAGGCGAAGACACCCGGCACTTCGGTCAGGTTCTCGCCGTCATACTTGAAGTAGATCGACGCCTTCTGGGCCGCATGCTCGGTATGGGTGAAGACGATCGGACCGGCCATGACCGAGCTGAAGTTGAGATGCTCGACCGCATCGATGAACTTCGCCCGCGTGACGTCGCGCCCGGCGGCCTGCAGCGCCTTCACCACGACCTCCGCCGGCGGGATGCCGTAGGGCATGTAGACCTGCGGATGACCGGGCTGCGCGGCCAGGTCCGGATAGGCCTTCTTGTACATGTCATAGACCCAGCCGAGCTTTTCGGAGCCAGGCTTCGCCATCAGCAGTTCCTGGATATAGACGTTCTTGAACGCGTCCTTGGAGCCGACGTTGTCGACCATCTGCTTCAAGTTCGCGATGGCGTTCACTGCCACGATGATCGGCTTGTCGAAGTGCAGTTCCTGCGCCTTCTTCAGGATCAGCTGCGCCGGGCCGGCATAGGTCGTGAGGATGAGGGCGTCGACATTCGCCGCCTTCATCTTCAGCACGGGCGCCGTGACGTCGGTGATCTTCGGATCGACCGATTCGACAAGAAATGTCGCTCCGTTCTCCTTGGCCTGCGGGCCGGCGGCCTCGAGGTTCCACGCGCCATAGGCATCGTCGTGATTGATGTAGCCGAGCTTCTTGGCGCCGAGATACTTGGACGCAAACTCGACGGTCGAGCCACCGACGGCACGCTGCGAGATCGAGAGCGCGCCGAAGATGTTGGGCTGGGGCGGATAGAGCGCGCCGTCACCGGATGCATTCAGCATCACCCAAGGCACGCCCGAGCGCACGACATAGTCCTTCGCCGCAACCACCGGCGCGGAGCAGGAGCCGCCGTTGAGGATGAACACCTGATCCTGCTCGACGAGCTTCTTGACTGCGGCGACCAGATCATTGGGCGAGCACCGGTCGTCTTCCTCCACGACCTCGATCTTGCGACCGTTGATGCCACCTTCGGCATTGATCTTGTCGTAGTACATCTTGGCCGCGTTCATCACGTCCTGGCCGTAGGCCTGGGAAGGACCGGACATCGGGCCGAACAGGCCGATCTTGATGGTGGTGTCCGTGAGGCCCGGCTCGGCGGCGACCGCCGTGCCCACCACGCCGAGCATGGCCGTGCCGGCCAGGCATCCCAACAGCTTAACCGCTCTCAGCATTGCTTCCCCCTGACGTCGTTTCTTGGTTTGTTGCGCGTCTTGGTTCGCTTGCGCGGGCCGGATCACTGCATCCGGTAGCCGCCGTTCACATCCATCGTGGTTCCGGTGACGTAGGACGCCGCCTCCGACGCGAGGAAGGCGACCGCGTCGGCCACCTCCCGCGGCGTGCCGATGCGTCCGAGCGGCACGGAGGCGGGACTGGCCGGGGTCTGGCCGGCGCCACCGGCGGCGAGGCGGAGCATCTCGGTATTGATGATGCCGGGCGCCACGGCGTTCGCGGTGATGCCGAGCGGCGCCGCCTCGCGGGCGATCGCCTTGGTCAGGCCCAGCACTGCCGCCTTGGCTGCGATATAGGCGGCCGATGCGTTGTAGCCGCCCAGCTGGGCCGCACAGGACGAGAAGGTGACGATGCGTCCGTGCGGCACGGCCTTTTCCGCCCGCCTGCGCAGGAAGGCTCGGGCACAGAGAAACGGGCCGGTCGTATTGACCGCCAGCATCTCCTGCCAATTGTCGAGGTTGGTCTCGGTGATCAGCGGGCGGCGCCCGTCCTGCAGCAACAGCTTGCCGGCGGCGCAGATGAGGACCGCGACCGGTCCAAGCTCCGCTTCCACCCGGTCGAACCCGGCCTCGACAGCGCGCTCGTCGGAGACGTCCACGCCGAGGCCAAGGTGGCCCTCGCCCGGCAGAGCCGCTGCCGTGGCAGCGGCATTCGCTACATCGATATCCGCCACGGCGACACGGCAGCCGGCATCAGCCAACACCCGGGCGATCTCCGCGCCGATGCCTCGCCCGCCGCCCGTGACCAAAGCCACCCGCTTCAAGCCGGTCCCTCCCCAAGCCATGCCTTGACGCTTGCCGTCTGCGTCTGATTGAGCCGAGCATGTACACATGATCTCGCATCGTCAATCTGATTCAGGCTTTATCGGGCCAATTTTTCGATATATGTATCCATGATATGCGAACACGATCCCAGGACATCACCGACCTTCTGCGGCAGCAGCTGCTCTCGGGCGCGTATCCGCCGGGCGAGCGCCTGGAAGAAATTCCGCTCGCCGCGGCCCTTGGCGTGTCGCGCACCCCGGTCCGCGCGGCACTGACCCTGCTGGCGCAGGAGGGGCTGATCGACTACCAGCCGAAGCGCGGCTACCAGGTGCATGGCTTCTCGCCGGAAGAGATTTTCGCCGCCTATGAGGTGCGGGCCGCGATCGAGGGGTTGGCCTGCCGGCTCGCCGCCGAACGCGGCATCGACACGGCTGCGGTCGACCGGTTGGAGTCCTGCGTCGCCGAGGGCGACCGGATCCTGGCCAGCGGCCGGCTCGACCCGGCCGATCTCCAGCCCTATCAGGCCATGAACGTCGCCTTCCACGACACGATCATCGCGCTGTCCGGCAACCCCTGGATCGATCGCTTCGTCGAGCGGACGCACGCGATCCCGCTCGTCTCCGACCGGATCATCCTCTGGCACGACTACGCGGTGATCTTGCGGTCGCACGACGATCACCACCGCATCCTCGCCGCCCTCAAGCACCGTCAGGCGGCGCGGGCGGAGCAGTTGATGCGGGAGCACGTGACGTTCGCCGGCGAGTTCCTGCGCGAGAACTTTCACCGCCTTTCCCATCAGGCCAAGACATCCGTCATCGAGGAAGCCCCATGAAGATCTTCTTCTCCCCGGCATCGCCGTTCGTGCGCAAGGTAATGGTCGTCGCCCACGAGCACGGCATCGCCGACCGTATCGAAAAGCTGCCCTCGGCCGTCTGGCCGACGAAGCGGGACATGACGGTCGTGGCCAAGAACCCGCTCGGCAAGGTTCCGACCGCGCTGCGGGACGATGGCGGCGCCCTCTACGACTCACGCGTGGTTTGCGAATATCTGGATGCCGGTCAGGGCGGCACCCTGTTCGGCAGCGGCGAGAATCGGTGGCGGAATCTCGTCGACCAGTCGATCGGCGACGGCATTCTCGATGCGGCACTGCTGATCCGCTACGAGACGCTCGCCCGTCCGGCCGAGCTCAAATGCGCCGAGTGGGAAGCCGGCCAGTACGACAAGATCCTTTCCTCGCTCGACCTGCTCGAAAGTCGCACGGGAGAATTCGCCGACCGCGTCGACATCGGCACGATCACCATCGGCTGTGCCCTCGGCTATCTCGATTTTCGCTTCGGCGACCTCGACTGGCGCGCTAGCCATCCCGGCCTTGCCGCGTGGTACGCCGGCTTCTCAGCTCGCCCGTCGATGAAGGCGACCGTGCCGGCCGGCTGAACGAGCTGTTCGAACCATTGGTGAGGCGCCAGCCGCCGGGCTCGTTGGTTTGGCCAAGCGCCGTAGCATGGCGCAGCTTGCCGTCGTGGAACGCCATGCCGTTCAGGTGGCAGCGGTCGTCACCGGGGAAGTCGGTGACGACCGGTGGCTGCCATTCGAATGGGCGGACGCCGCGGCTGCGTCGATTTCTCCGGGCATCGCCGTCAGCGTCATTTCATGCCAGCCTGCGCCCGCTTCTCGGCGACGAGCCCATCCATCTCTTCGTCCGTCAGCGCTCCAACGCCAATGACCTGATAAGGACTCTTCTGGTTGTAGCCCTGCCTCTCCGGCTTCTTCCGCCATCCATCGTTCTGCTGTTCCTTCACCGGCGTACCGTCACCACCGCCATAGCCGATGACCTCGACGGTGATGATAGACGGCAGATCCTGGACGGGTGCGCGGTTGCGCGACTGGCTGGCGGCCTGCGCTGCCTCGGTGGCGGCGCCGGCCACGTTCGAGGCCACGGTCAAGGCGCCGATGTTGGGCGCCGCCGCCATCGGAATGCCGGTGGTGATGCCTTGGACCTGGATGTTGAAGGCGTTCGCCACGAAAAGGGCGGCGATGTTGAGGTTGCCCGAGGCGCGGATGCCCGCCGCCCCGGCATCGACCGTGCCGCGCGGCGCGATCAGGTTGGCATCCCCCACCGGCACGCCCGGCAAGCTCTGCAGCGTCGCGATGCCGGCGCCTGACACCACGCCCTTGATATCGGCCGCGCAGATCCAATCGATGTCGCAGGCGTAGTGCGGCGGCGGGGCCGACACCGAGGTCTTGGCGCCCTTGCCGGCATCAAGATTGCCGTTGGAGCTCCACATGAGGATGTTGCCGCCCTGCTCGGTCATGACGCGGCTCTGCGCCACCAGCACGTCGGTGTCCGTGAAGGCGAAGATGCTCCCCTTCTCAAGGGTCAGGATGCCTTCGCTGGCCGGATCGACAGCCGGCGCCGCGACCGAGCTGCCCACCAGGATGCGGCCGCCCGGCCCCAGGATCGAGATGCTCCCGCCCTGCTGGGTCTGCGCGGTCGAGCCGCGCATGTCGAACGCGCCGGTCTGGATCAGTTGATTGGCGCCATTGCTGCCGCCACTCAGAGCGTTCTCGGTATAGCCGAGCGAAGCGGGGAACAGCGTGTTGATGGCCTCGTAGCCGCGCGCATATTGCTTATAGGCGCCGCTCTTCGGGTTGTTGTAATCGAGCCCGGTCTCGTTCACCACATCGAGGAACAGCTGTTCGGCGATCAAATGCTGCCACTCTTGCGGCATCTCGTTGAAGATCGACCAAGCCTGATCTGGGGTGAGGTTGGCCACCGGCGTCCCGACCGACATCTCGTAGCGCTTGACGAGGTCGACCAGCAGCGCGGGCTCGTCGGCGATGACCGACACCCCCTGCGCCGGATTCACGTACCGGGCCGCGAAGCTCGCATAGTCGGCGCCCGGCCTGACGCCATACAGAATGTTCACCGAGGCGCCGCCCAAAGGCAGGTTGGGATTGCCGAACTGCATCCGGTGCAGTTCGGCGGCGCTTAGGGCGAATCCGGTAAGGGGTCCGTAGGGTGCCGCCGAGGGGTCCACCGAATTGCCGATCGTGCGGATCCCCGTCTCGATCGCACCCCGGACGCGTTGCGACTGAAAGTTGAGGTTGCGGCCTGCCTCCACGTCCAGGACCCCCGGTCCCGCGAGCTCGATGGCAGCAGGCTGCGTATTACCCAGGATGTTGTAGCGGATGTCCTCGCCGGCGCTCAGGCTGGTGACGTCGGCGGCGCCGAAATTCTCGCCGTAGAACGGCAAGTCGAGAATATTCTGCCCGGCATAGATTTGCGCTGGCGCGTTCGGGATCAGGCTGATCTGCCCTACGGTACCGCCGACATTGACGCTGGAGCCGGCCAGCCGCGGTATGTTCCCGGGCAGTGCTTCGCCGTCGACGAGGCTGCCGTTGAGCGAATAGATCAGCACCGATGCCGTCGCATCCGCCTGGACCAGGGATGGATCCCGGTACTGGGACGGGGTCAGTTGCGACACATCGATCAGCGTCGGGTTGGCCCCCGTCGGCAAAACGCCCGTGCCCACCTTATAGTCGAGCTTGCCCAGCGATGTGCCGGAGACGTTGCCCGCGAAGCCGACGTCCGGAAAGCCCGACTTGGCGCTATCCGGCCCCTCGAGCGACAGGACCGGGATCGCCAGATTGATCGATCCGTCCGCCACGATACTGAGGGAGCCGGTTTTCGACGGGTAGAGCCCGCCGCCGTGCTGAATGTCAATGCTGCCGTCCAACGCCGCCAGGCTGACCGAGGCCGGCAGCAGCAGGCTGGTGGCGGCAGCCCCCGGGTCCAACTGCTGCGAGCTGGACGCGCCGATGGTCTGCCCGATGTCGAACAGGGCGGACTGCACGAGCAGCGAATTGAAGGCCAGGTCGCCGCCCGTGGATTGGATCGATACCCCGCTATTCGGGCTGAGGCTGGTGACGTAGGGCATCAGGCTGGTCGCCGGAGCGCCGGGCGCGCCGACCTCGCCCACCGGCGTCTGGCCGCCGAAGTTCATCAGGTAGGTCGGATTGTAGACGCCGCCGATATCGGCGGACTGGCGCGCCTCCACATCGATGGCACCGTACTGGACGGCAAGCAGGGTCGGCACGGGGTAGGCGAGTACGCTTTCATAGGTGAAATCCGAGGCGATCGTGCCGCCGGCGCGGATGCGGCCTGCGCCCTGCCCGACATAGAAATCGCCGCTGTAAATGCTGCCGCCGGCGATGACCGACAGATTGCCGCCCCCGGTGACATGCTGGCCACGTGCCCCGTCGAGCCACGAGGTGGTCGGGGTGGAAACCGCGAGGTCGCGGATATCGCCACCGGCCCTCACCGCCACGTCACCGCCGACGCTCATGATGCCCTGATCGAAGCTGCCGAAATTCACATACCAGGGCACATTGGGGGCGTTCGGGGCGGTCAGCAGCCACGGGCCCCAGAACTGGCCGACGAACGCCCCGGGGTTGCTGGTCAGGCCGGATGCCGCCGTCATGCCGGAGGTCCCCCCGGCGACGCCGCGCGCCAGGGTGTCGTGCACGTTCTCCACGCCGATGATATCGCCGCCGACGGCCAGGGTGATGTTGCCGGCGTTGGCCGGGTTGACCTCGGGGGTCAGGATCGTACTGATGCCAGTCCCGGTGGCCTGACCCGTGGAGTTGTTCCAGGCGCCGCCTCCCAGGGCGACGCTCGCGGTACCGGGCGCGGCAGAAGACGGCGTCGGGGCGCCGGCGGTGTAGACGACGCCGGGCGCCAGCGTATCGAGCAGGCTGAAATCGCCCGCCGCGGCGATGTCGATCGAGCCCAAGCCGGTCCGCACGACCGTTGGCACGACGAGTTGGGCGTCGGTCTGGTTCAAGTTGTGCACGGCGAGGTGGCCGTCGATGGAGACATTGCCCGACCCGGCGTCGTTGACGGCGAGCGGGTCGGCGCTGGCGGTCGCCGCGCCGGCGACCAGCCGATAGGACGCGCTCTGCCCACCCACGAGCGCGGCGAACTGGACCGGCAGCGGATCGGCCACCGTCCCCATGTTGGACGGCGCATTGGCGCTGACCGGCGCAGGCGAGGGCGCCGCCGCCACTGCCGGATCCGGGAGCGGCGCGATCGGCGCGTAGGGATAGACCATGCTGCCGCTCGGGTCCGTGACCCTGAAGGTATAATTGAGATAGGATCGCCAGGCGCTGAGGTAGCTCACGTACTGGGCCGGATCGCTCGGCGGTACCGGCGGCGCCGGCGTCGCGGTGTTGCTCCCGTCGATGGGAAACGCGGAAGTGTCCCGATAGTAACTCGAATAGGCACTCAGGTAAGCGGCATAGGTGCTGAAGCTTCCCGGCAACGGCGCGGCCGAGAACGTCCGTTGTTCCCAATGGGTGAACGCGCTCAGGAAGGACACGTAGTCGGGGAAGGCGCTCGGCGTCGGCGCCTGGCTCGCTGGCGGCTCCATCAGCATGGCGAAGCTGAAATTGAAGTTGATAGCGTTGTACCAAGCCTCCCATCGCCTGTCGTAGGTGGTGTAGTTGGTGTAATAGGCCTGTGACTGATTGTTCAGCGGCGCGCCCAAGGCGTCGTTCGCATCGAACGGCTGGGCCGAAATGAAATCGCCGTTGTCGAAAGAGACCAACTCCGGTGGGAATTGCGTCAGGTCGGTCTGGTAGAGCGCCACGCTCTTTTGATAAGCGCGCGTCGCCAGATCGGGGGGAAGAGTGACCGATGTCGTCTGGAAGAAGGCGTCGGTGATCGAGGCCTTGATGTCGATATCCCCTGCGGCGCGCAGCGCGACGACGGGCGCGATGCTGCCTTGGTACCGATAGGCGAGCGTCAGGCTGCCGTCCGGGTTCATCACTCCGGCGCCGAGGTTCCAGTTGGTCAGGATGGTGATATTGCCGTTGTTCACCGTGGGATCCGGGTTGACCAAGTCGATCTCCGGGCGTGCGGTGAAGTTGGCGATGCCGGAGAAGGCGTTGCCGAGCTGCAGGCCCGGATGCTGCACGAAATCCGGCAGGCTGCCCGCTTGTGGATGGGCGGGATCGAAGCTCTGGCTGTTCGGATCGTAGCCGCCGTAGAACACGGCGTGCGCGGCGTTGTAGCTGGTCGGCGTGAAGTAATCGTTGGTCAGGTAGTAGCTCAGCGGATTCGTCGTGCCGTCCGTGTTGGTCAGCGTTGCGCCGTCCCAGGCGGCGACGGTGGCGCCGGTAATATCCTTGAACGCGCCGGCCAGGAGGGCGCCGCGGCTGTCGTACCAGCCGGCCGGATCAACATAGGCGTCGAAGTGCTTCGCCGGGTCGGTGCTCTGGTCGGCCGTGCTCCACACCGCATAAGCGTCGAGGAACACATTGCCGGCCTTGACCTGAGCGGCCGAGGCCACGGCCACGTTGACATTGATCCCCTGGGCGTTGGGCGCGTCCAGCAGCGGCGCGCGCAAGGTCACCGTGCCACCGGAGGCATCGATGACCGCTGCGGCGCCGATGACGATCGTGCCGGAGGCGGACGGATCGACATTCTCGTAGCCGAAGGTCGGGTTCAGCGAGGTCGTGCTGCCGGTCCCGCCGACGCCGATATTGATCAGGCCGCCCGGTTTCTGGCTGTTGGGCGAGCCGGTGGCCCGCAATGCGCCCTCGATGTCGACGCCCTTGACGCCATAGAGGTCGATCTCGCCGGACGAGACGTCGCTGCCGTTGGCCGTGATCCCGCCGGTCACGGTCACGGCCCCGCCGTCGGCCGTCAGGTTGACATGCGCGGCGTTCAGCGTCCGGCTCAGGGCCAGGTCCCCCTGCCCGCTCCGGATGGCGATTTCGCCGGTCACCCCGGCCTTGGTTAGGGCCCGCGCCAGATCGTCGAGCACGACCGCACCGCCGGTCTTCAAATCGAAGAAGCTGCCGGTGTAGGACGGGGCCGTAGCGCCAAGCAGCGTCCCACCGAATGCAACCGGCGTGCTTGCCGCCGCGTCGATGGTCAGGCTGCCGCCATTGCCGCCCCCGACGGCACCGGCGAAATCGACGGTGCTGCCGGATTGGAGAGCGACCGCCCCCTGCTTGGCCACCAGCGCGATCATGCCGCCGCTGGCGTATTCGATACTGTCCCCGAACCGCTTGGCGATGCCGTGGGTGATCAGGCTGCCGGTGCCGGTCAGTGTTACGTCACCGGTGGCGGCGACCAGACCGATATTGCCGGCCACGGCTTCGACGGGTGCTGCGACGGTGACGGATCCGCCTTTGAGCGTGATCGCCCCGCCGAGCGCATCTGAGGTCATGGCGCTGCCTGACACCGGAATCACGGACAGAGCGCCGGTGGTGGTCAGCACCTGGCTGGAAGCGTTGTCGGCGACCAGCACGGGCGTCCCCAACGCCACGTCCAGGGCGCCGAAATCCATGCTGCCCGAGCCCCGGCCGATAATGCCCTGCCTGGCCGTCAAGGCGAGGCTGCCGAACCCCGAGAGCGACTTGGCGCCATTGCCGAAGACGACCTCGCCCGCATCGATCGTGAGCGCGCCCGAGCCCGCGCCCGAGCCGGCGGTTTGCCGGGCATTCGTCTCGTTGTCGAGCACCAGCGTCGCGACCGAGAGCGTCACGCGGCCGCCGTCGCTCGACAAGCCGCCGCCGCCGAGCGTCAGGCTGCCACCGGACATCTGGATGTCGACGTCGCCCTGGAAGGCAGTGGCGCCGTAGCTCTGCAGCGTGAGGCTGGTCGCTCTCTCCAGCTGGGCCAGCATGCTCGCGTCAATCACCATGCCGCCCGCGGGCGCCGCGCCCGAACCCGCGCCCGAACCCGCGCCCGAACCCACGAAGGTGATGCTGGAGCTGGTCGAAGAGATATTGTTGCCGGACAGCAGGGCGCCCGCCTGTACCGTGGCGTCGCCGGTGGTGGCGAGCGCGAGCACATTGCCGCCGTCCAGCCGCGCCGCGGACTGGATCACGGCGCCCGTGCCGCTGGCTGGACCCGATAGCGAAGGCAGAACGATGGTGAAAGGAAGGGTGTCGGCACCGAGATTGTCCTGCAGGGCGATCCCGCCCGGGCTGATCTGGGCCGCGGTCGGCAACTGAATCCTGTCCGGGCTGCCGTTGGAGACCTGGACCAGCGAGCCGAGTGCCGCATCCAGCGTCTGGTAGTAGCTCTCGATGATCGTCCTGGTGGTCGAGCTGCTCGAGGCGACAGCGCTGGTCGGCAGCACCGGCAATGCATCGAGCGGTTTGCCGAGGATCAGGGTTTCGCCGCCCACTTTGCCCGAACCGCTGGCCCGGACGACGCTGCCAGACCGGATCACCACCTGGCCGGTGCCGGCCACCGGCGTCAGAATGCTCGCGACGTCGCCCTCATTGTCGAGCGGGATGGTGCTCGCCTGGAATTGCGGCGCCGCGACCAGCAGGATCTCAGGGCCCGCCAGCGGGTGGTCCGCGTCATTGGCGACAATGACCCCATTGGCGGTCGGCGTGATCACCGTGCCCGCCGTCGTCGCCTGCCGCGTGCCACCGATCAGCAGGCTGTCCGCACCGAGATCGTCGAGCGCCTGTGCGCTGACCGCCAGATAGCCGGCCTCGTGCGTATCCTCGGCGCCGACGATCTCGAGGAATTGGGAGCTGATATCGACCTGGCCGCCGAAGCCACCCTTGGCCGCCGTGCCGATGAACCTGCCATCGACCGTCAGGCTGCTGGTCGCCGCCAGGACCAGCCTGCCGGCGTCAACGGGCACGTAAGGCGTCGCGAAATTGTTCTGTGCCGCATACTGCGGAAAGAAGGTGTTGGCGCTGGTGAGCGCGTATTGCGAGTAGCGTTGCCAGGTGGATGCCGGCTGCACCTGGAATTGCTGGGTGACCGAGGGCCGGGTGCCGGTGATGGTGTCGGTCAGGTAGCCTGACATGACCATCGTGCCGTCGAGCAGGGTCTGGGTCGCGCTGACCAGGGGGTTGGTCACGCCGGAGTTCTCCACCACGCGATAGGCGCCCGGCAGGGTCGCGTATTTCGCCGGAAGCAGCGTATAGACGCCCGCGGGCAAACCGTTTCCCCCGGCCAGATAGACGGCTTGGCCGGCAGCGAGACCGGCCTGCGACAAGGTCGCGTCATAGGGCGCGCCCCCGCCCGAATAGCCGGGCAGGATCGCATAAATCTGCCGCGCGTTGGGGAACAGCGGCACCTGGGTTCCGGTCTTCGAATTCTGATAGGAGGTGTTGTACTGCGAGAGGACGTCGCGCGACCCGCCGGTGCCGGGGATCCATTCCTGGGCCTGCAGGTCCCCGCCGCCGCTGACATCAACCAGGGATCCGGACTGGTAGGCGATGGACGCGCCGTTCACCGTGACGACGCCCTGGGGTGCGGCGGTCAGCGGGTTGGAATAGGCGATTGGGATCGACGGATCGGGCGCCCGCCAACCGGGATTGTTCGCCGTGGGATCGTAGGTCCAGGTGGTTTGATCGACAGTCGTGCCGAACGGGATGATCGCCCCTCTGGCGGAAACCGACGTGATGCTGCCGCTGGCGAGGGTAACGGACTGAGTCGCCACCGCCGGAACGAACACGAGGGGGATGTGGCCGATGCCCAGCAGGTCGGCGATCACGTTCGTCCCTCCGGCCGTGCCCAGTTGGATGAAACCGAACGGTGCCTGGATCTGCCCTTGCTGCACGATGCTGGCCGCCGAAAGCACCAGCTCGCCACCGGCCGAGAGCGGCGCGGCGGTGGAGGGGCCGCCATTCGCCGGGTAGCCGATCGCGATTGCGCCGTCGCTGGCCGTGGATTGGATGACGAAGGCGGTGTCGGTCGCCGGATAGATATTCGCCGCCCTCAGGGCAAGGTTGCCCGCGGTCAGGAAGTAGCCGACCAGCTGGGTCGTGCTTTGGGGAATGACCTGGCTCGGCAGGAGGCGGATATCGCCCGTGCTGTTGAAGGTCACCTGGGCGATATTGCCGAAGGCGGCGAAGGCCGACAGATCGATGTTGCCGGCGTTGAGCGTCAGGGCGGCATCCGCGGCGAGCGGGGCATTCAGCGACGGCAGGCCGCCGCCCGGGCTTAAGCTGGTCCCGTTGATGGCGATGTAGGGCGCCGTGACGGTCAAGGCGGCCGGCACGCCGCTGGCATCCTTGGTGGTCCGGTTCAACCCTCCGGGCAGGACGAGGCCGCCCGCCATCCAGCTGTAGTTCCCCTGGTTTGCGGCGGCGACGAGGCCCGTATTGATGACCACCGACTTGTTCAAGGTCAGGGCGACCTGGCCGGTGTAGCCCACGGCGCTGGCACCGAAGACGGTGGTCAGGACCAGGTTGTCGAACCCCGAGCCGTCCAGGGCGTCGGCCCCGAACAAGAGATTGCCGAGAGGGACTGCGGGATCGACCTGGCGGTCGCCGTTGGAGGTGGGCCGGACGGACGGTTCGAAGGTGGCGAAGCTGAAGGCCGCACCGGCGTCCTTCAAGGCCTGGGCTGTATCCTCGACCAGGATCAGATTGGAGCCTATGGCATTCTCCAGCAGGTCGCTGGTGATCGAGAGGGTACCGCCGACGGCCCGTGCTGCGCCGCCCCGGCCGGTCAGCGTTCCCTCGACGACCAGACCCGACGCCGCCTTGATGGCGATC
Source organism: Aliidongia dinghuensis (assembly GCF_014643535.1). Lineage (NCBI taxonomy): Bacteria > Pseudomonadati > Pseudomonadota > Alphaproteobacteria > Rhodospirillales > Dongiaceae > Aliidongia > Aliidongia dinghuensis. The sequence goes on from NZ_BMJQ01000019.1 coordinate 65,080, forward strand.
TGGCCGGCGTCACTCCACTGGGCTTCGCGCGTGAGCACAACCCGAGTGCCGCCGAGCGCGCCGGCCGGTGCCAGCTGCGTCACGTCGAAGGCACCCGATGCTCCCGAGACGTTCAGCGTCGCGCCCGGTGCGATCAGGATCGGCGAATCGTCGTCGCTGAGGTTGATGGTGCCCCCGGCCAGCACCTTGCCGGTCACCGGCTGGACGAACCCGCCCGCGGTGCGAACCATCGTGGCGAAGGGATCGATCACCGGGACGCCGGATACGTCGAGTGCGCTGCCGGGGCCAAGATAGAGCGGCGCCACGGGCGAGGCGGCGCCCGCAGCCGCGCTCATCGCGAGCGAGATGGTCCCGCCCGGCGCCCGGATCGTGCCTTCGACGATCGTTCCGACATAGGAAGACAGCGCGATATCGGCGCCAGGGTCGCCCAGGATCTGCGCGCCGGCTCCTACCGAGACCGTGTCGTTGCCGGACAGCACCTGAGGCCCGTGAGCGGCTTCCTGGCCCGCGACGACCGTTAGGTTCGTCGGGCTCAGCATCGTCCCGGCGAGATATCCGGCAACGGAATAGGCGGCCGGATCGGCGCCGTTCGAAGCCGCAGCGATCGCCACCGGGTCGGGCAAGAGATTGCGATGCGTCAGATGGATGATCGCGCCGTCCGGGATCACGGCCTGGGTGCTGGCGTTGAGGTTGAAGCTGGCGAAGCCGCGGTCGCCCCAGGCGGCGGGATCGAAATAGAAGCTGTCGGCCGGGGAGGCGGACAAATTGCCGCCGACCTGCACGGCGTTCTGATTGATCGTCAGCGTTCCGCCGCCGTTCATGCCGAGCGCATCGATGATGACGCCGTCCTCGATGACGAGCCGGCCCTGACCAGCGGCGGGGGCGGCTCCGTTCTGCACGGCCGCCAAAGCGGCATTGGAGGCTTGCAGCGTCAGGCTGCCGCCGCTGCCCACCGGCGCGCCATTGGTGCCCACCAGCAGCGTCCCATTGCGCAGCACATGCCCGCCGCCTTCGAGGTCGAGGACGCTGCCGCTGGCGAGCGTGATGTTGCCGCTGGTGTCGATGAAACCGGCGGTGGGAACCCGGCCCGTGACAGGGTCGAGATTCGTGCCGCTGGACGCCGTCAACGAGATGGAGCCGGCATCGACCGGCAGGGCCGGCGCCGGCTGGTCCGGCGGCAGGAGGGATTCGTTGATGAAGTAGCCGCTGACGTCGAGCACTGCGCCCGAGCCGATCAGCAGGTCGCTGCGCGGGCCGTCGGTGCCGGGACTAGGCCTGGCGGCGACGGTGATCGCCCCGCCTCGCGCAGTCAGCGCGCCGCCGATGGTCGCCGTGGCGCCGGTCAAGGTGATGGAGCCGCGCGGCTGGACGCTCAAGGCGGCGCCGACATCCTCCACGATCGGCTGATACCGCAGCACGCCAGTCTGGGCGTTGACGCCGCCCGCGCTCAGCGCAATGTTGGCGAAGCCCGCCTCGCTCAACATGCCGCCGTCGAGGCGGTTGGCTTCGCCATAGGTGCTGCCCGACGTCGCCAGCAGCGGCGAGGTCATGGAGAAGCCGGACGGCAGGAACAGGGCGGATAGCGTATCCGTACCCGCCGCGGCCACATCGACGATCTCGATCGGCAGGACGCTCGAGAAGGCGAACGTGCCGCCGGTCGGCAGGGTGCTGGTTGCGACCTGCCGGCTGCCGGCAACGGTCTTGGCCAGCAAGGTCGCCCCGACCACGGCCGCGCCGCTGCCAGCCACCGTCGGCCCGTTGAAGACCCCGTCATTGGCATCGAGGATGACGCTCAGGCTCCCGGCATTGCCGCCCTGGACATAATCCGGCTCGTAACGGCTGCCGCTGATCAGGGGAGAGGCGTACGTCTCCATCACGCCCCAGCGCGAATGGTTCTGGGTGAACCGTCCCGCGAACCCGACATAGGAAATGTCAGGGTTGGCGCTGCCGATATCGTAGATATGGCCGTCCGCGCCCAGCAGCCGCGTCGTCTGGATCATGCCGCCGGCATAGTGGAGGTAGCCACCCATCAGGTTGATGGTCGAACCGGACGCCGTATCGACTTCGTTCGCGCTCAAGCTGACAGCGCCGCCATTGACGAGCAGCTGGCCGATTGAATTTTGCACCAGGCTGGCATAGCTCGCGAGATTGGCGAGCGGTGTGCCGACCCAGCTTTCCCCAGTCTCAGCGTTGGTGCCGGTGAGGCGCGTGTCGACCGTCACCGTGGCGCCGTGGAGGAAACCGTTCTGCTGCAGCGGGTCGTCGGCCAGCTCGTTGCCGGCGAGCTTGACGGTCAGGAGGTTGGCCGAGACCGACAGCTGGACGTCGGCCATGCCGGAAACGTCGATGGTCGCCCCGCTCTCCAGCAGGATGCGCCCCGAGCCCGGAACTGCCGGGACGCTCGCGCGCGGGTCCTTGAGGACGACGGTGCTGGCGCCGATCCGTTGCCCGGGCGCGTAGAGCAAGGTTCCGCTTCGGAAATCGACAGCCTGGCCGATGACGTCGATGATCCCGTAACCCTGGGTCGGCAGCGGCGTCGTAACGCCGACTCCGGCACCGGGGGCACTCTTCCAGGGCGCCAGCGAGGTTGCATCGCTCGGCAGCGTCACGCCGTTGGCGTCGGGCAGAATGGTGGTAACCGCTTGCGGCCCGAACGACACCGAACCGGTGTAGAAGGTCGCATCCGCCTGGTCGGCGGGGTTCTTGCTGCCGGGATTGACCCCGACCTCGTACTGGCTCGTCAGGATGATGGAGCCTGGTTGCGCCACGCTGGTGGTCGCCGCCGCCACACCGTTCTGCTGGATCGAGCCGCCGAGCAGGGTGATGTTGCCGCGCGGCGTATAGATCAGCCCGTTGTTGACGAGCGCGCCGACCGGGGTCACGTCATTGCCGCTTCCATCGACCAGCTTGCCGTAGTTGGCGAAGCGGAGATTGGTCGTCGCGTTGTCGTTGCTCCCCTGGGTTATGTTGCCGGACACCGGATTGAAGCTGGAGGCATTGTAGTCGTAGGAAACGCCGATGCCGGCAACCAGCGCCACCTGGCCGGACGGCGCGGCGATGCTGCCGCTGTTGGTGACGTCGGGTGCGGCGATCAGCGCCAGACCTTGGGCGCCCAGCTTGATCGAGGCTCCGGATGCAATGGTGACGTCCCCGGCACCCGGCCGATCAGTGGTGAGCAGGATCGAGTTGGTGGCCAGGTTCGTTGGATTGAGATCGCCGATGCCGCCGGTGAGGAAGCGGTTGTTGCTGGTTGCGAGGTCATTGCTGAACAGGTTCAGCGACGAGGCGATCAGCGCTTGGACGTTCACCTGGCTCGACCCGCCAAAGATGATGCCGTTGCGGTTGATGAGATAGACCGAGCCCTCGGCCTTGATCGAGCCCAGGATCTGGCTCGGCACGCCGGAGGCATCCTGGATGCGGTTCAAGGCGATCCAGTTGTTGCTGCCGTTCGACTGCGTGCCGCCGGTCTGGTCGAAATGCACGGTCGTGCTCTTCGACACGTTGAAGCTCTGCCAGGTCAGGATTGCCTTCTGCGCCTGCTGCTGGATCGTGACCGTCGTCTGCCCGCCGCTCGTCGCTTGCGTCGGCAGGTTGGCGCCCTGCCACACGGCGGCGTCACCCGCGTTGGGGGCGACCTGCAGCCCGCCCGGGGCCAGACCGTCGGGGATCGTGCCCGACGCCCGGAGCGCCAGGTTGCGGGCGGCACTCTCAGCCACCTGCATCGCCTGCAGCGCTTGCGTCGCCCGCGCCAGCGAGTTGCGCGCCTGCTGCGTCGCGGCCGCCGCCTGCTGGGCGGACGTGATCGCCGAGGCGGCTGCCGACGCCACCGCCGAGCTCGCCGACCCTGCCCCGCTCTGCGCCAGGATGTTGCCCGCTTCAGCCGGTGTCGCGGTGGCGAACAAGGTCAGTGCGCTGACGCTGGTGAGGAGTGCTGCCTGGAAGGTACGGCGGGACCGGAACGCATTGGGACGAACGGGCATGAGCGGGCTCTCGGCAAGGGACATCGTGACGACGGAGCAACAGCGGCTCCATCGATCCTCGCCCTTGGGATGAATGGCCGGATGCGGGACCGAACAAGATTCTCGCCACGGCCAGAAATTTTTTGGCGCTTGCCGTCACCGATCAGGTCAGGGCACCGATCAGGTCAGGATGACGATCCCACCGGGCAAGTTCGTTGCCTTGGCGCCGAAGATGTGGACGATCTGGTCGACGATCTTGTCGGCTTCAGCGATGCGGAGCCGCGCGCTCAAGAGATGCTGGCCGATATCCGGATTCATCAAGACGATCCGGCCTGGCCGGTAGCGGTTGACCTCGGAGATCACCTGGGCGACCGGTGCGCCGTCGAAGATCAGCAGACCGCGCTGCCAGGCGGTTACGGCGTCCGGGTCGATCGACGTTACGGCGCTCATCCCGTCCGCCCCATAGCCGACCTGCTGGCGCGCTGCGAGCCTCTGCGACGCACCGTTACATTCTACGTCGATAGCCCCCTCGATGCAGGTCACCTGGACCACGGCATCTTCATACCGCAGATCGAATTTCGCCCGGGTGGCGGTGACACGACCGGCGCCGGCCGTCACGGTCAACGGCGGTGACGCGGCGCCGGCCGAGACTGCCGTCTCCCCGGAAACAAGCGCGATACGGGTTTCACTTGCCGTGCGCGCGCGGATAGCGATGCTTGTCCGTGTATTGAGATCGAGCGCCAGCGCGGAGCCGAACGTCACCTGCCGTTGCTCGCCGGTCGCCGTCCGGTAGTCCGCAGTCACCTCGGCAACGGACGGCCATAGGCCCCAGGGCGGCCTGACCGCCACATATCCACTGGCCGCCGCTGCGGCGGCAACCGCCCCGCCCAGGAAGGTGCGCCGTCCGACAACACGCGGTCCGCCGCGAAATGTCCGAAACCCGGACACCGTCTCGCCTGCTTCACCATTTTGCCGCATAACGGCGCTGGCTGCGGGACCGAGCCCCATCCACACGCGACGAGCCTTGGCATAGGCGGCGGCATGGGCCGGGCTTTGCCCGTACCATTGCTTGATCGCCTCGATGTCGGCCGGCGTCATCTCGCCGCCCATATAGCGGGCGACCCATTCATAGGCTTCCCGCTCGATCGGGTCGAAATCTTGGAGCGCCTCATCGGGCGGATTCGTCGGCGACAAACGCATCGGCTTCAGATTATCGGACTCAATCATCGCGGGGGACTCCCGCGTTCTCGGCATCGCCACTCTCCATAGATGCTTGTTGGGATTTCGGACCGAACCGCTGCACGATCTCGCGATCCAGCCTGAGGCCGCACAGCATCAGCGCAGCCCTCAATTCCTTCTCGACCGCCCGTTGTGAGAGCCCGAATTCCGCGGCGAGGTCGCGCAGCCGGATGCCTTCGACACGGGAGGCGAAGAGGATGCGCCGCCGTCGCGGGGTCAGTTCTGCGAAAGCGCGTTGCAGTGCCGCGAGCTCCTCGCGCGCCTCGACATTGCGGAGCGGGTCGGGCGCTTCGTCAGCGAAGCCCAGCGCAGCGTCAAGCTCCGCCAGATCCGCCGATCGCCGCTCGCGCCGGAAGCCCATGCGGGCGATGTTGGTGGCGATGGTCAGCAGATATTGCTTGGGGCTTTTGACAGTGCCGGAAGGCCCGGGGCGTTCCAGATGCAGGTAAGTCTCCTGCAGAACGTCGCCCGCTAGATCTTCCGAGCCGAGACGGCGGGCCAATCGCCTCTTGAGCTCGTCATACTGGCCAACGAGCAGCTGGCGTAGCGCGGCCGCGTTGGAGGATTCACCCATGAGACCCGGCCTGGAACGCCGCCGGTTGATCCGAGCCGGAACATTCCGCAGCATCGGGGGTGGTCCGTGGCAGTATCAGAAGTGTCACGGGTTCCGGCATGGAGGACGGCGGCGGTTCGCCGATCGAGATCGTCTGCAGCGCATCGGCGTAGGCACGGTCGCGATCCGACGACCCTGTCGGGGTCAGGAGCTCCGCACGAGCAACGGCGCCGGAGGGAGCGAGCCACAGCTGGAACCGGCGCTCCAACGGATCAAGCCGCGTCGCCGGGCTCAGGCACAGCGCGGAGCGCAGGCCCGCCTGGACCAGAGCGAGATAGGGCATGAACGGCATTGTCCTAGCCTTGGCAGGCTGCAGATCGACCATCGGCCCAGTTCGCGGCGGCAATGCCAGGATCGTGACGGTCCCCTGGTCGAAGGAGGCTGCCGAAAGGCCGGTCCCGCGGAGCAGGGCGTGCAGTGCTGCCTCCGACGGGAAGGCCCCGTGGACGGGCGAGGATTGGCGTCCGCGGACGAGATCCGTGTCGTAGAAAAGCTGGACCGGGACAGCGGCACCATAGGCCTTGAGCGCCGACGCCAGCGGCTGGGCCGGGATGTCGAAGGCGACGACCTCGTTCGGTTGCGCAGCAGCCGCCCCCGTCGAAAGCAGAGCCCCCAAGCAGGCGGCCAGGAAACGGTCTGCCGCCTTGGGTGGGATGAGCCGGCTTCGACGGATTAATTCACTCGCCAAGAGCATGACACCACGGGAGGGGCCGGCTCGCTCCCATAGCTCGGCGGCCGGGGCTCTCAGCGCGGCCCATAGCTGGTTTTTTGGCGCTGGCGATGCCGGAGCTGCAAATTAGAGGCGAAGTGTGACAACTCTACGGCCAGGGCATGGCGCACAGACGATGAGCGCCACGCGATGTCCCGCCTCCGGATCGGCCATGCGCGCGCGCCCTTGGGCAGACCCTCGTCCTGTCGCGAGCCCCCTGAGAATCAAGGCGTCAAGGGCAAGGCGCATCAATTTCATGCCGCCCGGCCTCACGCAGAGATGATGACCTTGAGCGCCTTGGTTTCGCCGGCGTGCGCGAAGGTGTCGTAAGCGTCCAGAATCCGGTCGAAGGTAAAGCGGTGGGTGACGAGGCGGCCAGGATCGATCCGGCCGGCGGCGACCGTCTTCAGCAGCATCGGCGTCGAGCTGGTATCGACGAGCCGCGTCGTGATCGCGATATTGTGCGACCACAGGCGCTCGAGGTGCAGATCGGCCTTGTGACCGTGGACGCCGACGTTCGCAATGATGCCGCCGGGTGCCACCAGATCCTGGCAAAGCTCGAAGGTCGCGGGCACGCCGACCGCCTCGATCGCGGCGTCGACGCCGCGGCCGTCCGTCAGCGCCTTGACTTTCTCCACCGCCTTGCCGTCGGCGGAATTGATCCCGTGAGTCGCGCCGAACTGTACCGCGACGCGGAGACGGTTCTCGTCGAGGTCGAGCATGATGATCGACGCCGGCGAATAGAACTGCGCCGTCAGCAGGGCCGCGAGCCCGATCGGTCCCGCACCGACGATCGCAACGGACGAGCCCGGCTCGATCTTGCCGTTCAGCACGCCGCATTCGAAGCCGGTCGGCAGAATGTCGCTCAGCATGACCAGCGCCTCTTCATCGACGCCGGTCGGAAGATGATAGAGGCTGGTATCGGCATGCGGCGTGCGGACATATTCGGCCTGCGTGCCGTCGATCCGGTTGCCGAGGATCCAGCCCCCGGTCTCGCAATGCGAGTACATGCCCCGCCGACAGTATTCGCACTTACCGCACGACGAGATGCAGGAAATCAGCACCTTGTCACCTGGCCGGAACGCGGTGACCGCTGGGCCGACCGCATCGACGATGCCGACCCCTTCGTGCCCCAGAATGCGGCCGGGTGCGCAGGTCGGGACGTCGCCCTTCAGGATGTGAAGATCGGTGCCGCAGATCGTGGTCTTGGCAATCTTCACGATCGCGTCGCCCGGAGCCTGGATCTCCGGCTTCGGGCGGTCCTCGACGGCTTTGCGTCCCGGACCGAGATAGACAAGCGCTTTCATTGTGCCCTCCCTCACAACCACCGGGATGCGAGTGGAGCATGATAGGATGCAGGCCGCTTTGATCTGGATCAGCACCTGCTCCACCGGGAATTGCGGGATTCGCCTGAAGGAGCAGTTTCGTCGAGACGGTTCAGACGACGGCTGAGTTCGGGTGCATCGACAGAGCGTGCGGCGGAGCGCCTCTGCCTTTCCCAAACGTACGATCGAGCCAATCCGGGTCTATCTCCGGCACGGATGAGATAAGGAGGCCCGTGTAGGGCTCGTACGGCGGAGAGAGCACTTTTCCCTTCTCACCGGCGACGACGACCCTTCCGTTGCGCAGCACGACGACATCGTCGGCAACCGCACGCACCGTCGCGAGATCGTGGGTGATAAAAATATAAGTCACGCCCAACTGCCGCTGGAGCTCGCTCAAGAGGTCGAGAATGTCGCGCTGCACGAGTTGGTCCAAGGCAGACGTCACCTCATCGCAGACGATGACGTCAGGCTTGGCTGCGAGGGCGCGGGCGATCGCGATGCGCTGCTTCTCGCCGCCCGACAACTCTCCCGGACGCCGATGAAGATAGTCGCGTGGCAGCCCGACCATTTGGAGCAAGTCGACGACGCGCTGCCGCAGTACCGATCCCGACACCTTCTGAAATACCGCTAGCGGGCGCGCGAGCGTTTGTTCGATCGTCCGCCGGGGATTGAGTGCGCTGTCCGGATTTTGATGGACGAGCTGAATTCGACGGAGTTGCTCAAGCGACCGGCCGCGCAGGTCAGGAGCAAGCCGCTGCCCTTCGAACCGTACTGAGCCACCGATCGGCGGCAAAATGCCGGTAATGACTTTGGCGATGGTGGATTTGCCGGAGCCGGATTCGCCGATGAGCGCCACGGTGTGCCGTCGCGGCACAGAGAGGTCGACATCGTGGAGAACGCGCAAGCTGTGGTAAGCAGCCGAGACCCCAGAGAGCTCGATGATCGGGGTCGAAGCCTCCGCCGGCATCTTCGCGAATTCGCGAACGGCCCAGAGCGATCGGGTATAGTCATCCCGCGGGCACGCAAGCATTTGGCGGGTCTCGGCGGACTCCACGACACGCCCGCGGCGCAGAACAAGAATCCGATGTGCGATCTGGGTCACCAAGGCAAGGTCATGGGTGACGTAGATCGCCGAGAGATTGCGGCTCTCGACCAGCGCCTTGATCGAGCGCAGGACCTCGATTTGCGTTGTCACGTCGAGAGCGGTCGTCGGCTCGTCGAACACAATGAGATCAGGGTCCGACATGATCGCCATGGCGATCATCGCCCGCTGAAGTTGGCCGCCTGAGACTTGGTGCGGAAAGCGCTCGCCGAAACTGTCGGGATCCGGCAACTGCAGTTGAGCATACAGTTCCTTTGCCTTCGCCGTTGCCTGTTCGCGCGTCATCAAGCCATGGACGACGCTGCTCTCGATGGTCTGCGCCAGCAGCCGCTGCGCGGGATTGAATGAGGCGAATGCGCTTTGGGCAACGTAGGCTATCCGACCGCCGCGGAGCTTCCGCACGGTGCGTGACGGCGCTTCGAAGAGAGAGATGCCGTCGAACCTGACGCTTCCCCCAAGAACCCGACAGCCGGGCCTCAGCAGCCCCAGCGCCGCAAGACCGATCGTCGACTTCCCGGCCCCGGACTCGCCAATCACCCCAAGGACCTCGCCACGGCCGACGGTGAGATCGACCCCATGAAGGATGGGTGCGCTGCCGGCGGCCGCACCTGCCGCCACCCTGAGGCCGCGAACCTCGAGGAGCGCGTCGCGGCGCATAAGCTCAGCGCTCATCTCTATTTCCACCGATGAAGTTCAGATACCAGTCGATCACCACGTTGATGCTGATCGCGAGGATGGCGATGGCTGCTGCGGGCAGCAGCGGGGTCGGATCGCCGTAGGTAATCAATGTCGCGCTCTCGCGGACCATCGATCCCCAGTCGGCCGCCGGTGGCTGGATGCCAACACCGAGGAAGGAGAGCGCCGCAATCGTCAAGAAGACGAAGCAGAACCGCATGCCGAATTCGGCGACGATCGTCGGAACCATGTTCGGCAGGATCTCGCGGGACAGAATCCAGAACTTCGACTCACCGCGCAGTTCTGCGACCTGCACGAACTCAGCCGCCGCGACGTTCATCGCGACTGATCGGCTAAGCCGATAGACGCGCGTCGAGTCGATGACCGCCATGATGAGGACCAGATTGACCATGGAGGTTCCGCAGATTGCCAACAGCACCAATGCGAACACGAGTTGCGGAATCGCCATGAGGACATCAACTGCGCGCGACAGCGCCTGGTCCGTCCATCCGGGCGACAGAGCGGCAAAGGAGCCAAGGGTGACGCCGGCGGCAAAGGAAAGGCAGGTCGTCGCAAACGCAATGCCGACCGTATTCTGTGCGCCATAGATCAGTCGGCTGAAGACATCCCGTCCCAACTGATCCGTTCCGAAGATGAACTTGTCGCTCCAGGCATCGAACGGCACTTGAGAGACGATCTGCCCCTGTCCGTATGGGGCGATCCAGCCGGCGAAAAGCGTGGCGACGACGTAGAGCGAGATCGCCGCCAGCGCGACTACGGCAGGAACCGTAAATCTCGGTCGGCGCCGACGTGTTGCCGGTCTTTCGGCCTCGGGAGCCGCATGGGCTTCAGTGGCCTGTATTGTGAAGCGGCTCATCGAGAATGCATCAAGCGCGGGTTAGTCGCGATCGACACGGCATCGGCAACGAGATTCACGACGATGTAGGTCGCGGCGAAGATCAACGCACAGGCTTGGATCACCGGCACATCGCGAGTCCGTACGGCATCGATCATTGTTTGGCCAATGCCGGGATAGGCGAAGGCGACCTCAACGACGACAACGCCGACCACGAGATAGGACAGATTGAAGGCGATGACGTTGACGATCGGCGCCCACGCATTGGGAAGGGCGTGGCGCAGCAAGATCCGCGTGTTCGACAGCCCTTTGCACCGCGCCATCTCGACATAGGGGTGTGCCATCACGTCCAGGACAGCGGCCCGCGTCATCCGCATCATATGCGCGGATATGATAAGGATTAGCGTCAACACGGGAAGCACGATGCGCATGAGCTTGGTGCCGAGCCCCATCTGCGGCTCGATCATCGCCAGCGAATAGAAGAGATGATAATTGACCGACAGAACCAGCATCAGCAGATAGGCCATGAAGAATTCAGGGCAGGAGACCGCCGCCAATGCCGCGCTGGTCATGCCCCGATCGAGCCATCCCCCTTGAAAGCGCGCAGCAGTGATCCCGAGCGCCACCGACAGCGGAACGCCAATCAAAGCCGTCACGCCGGCCAGGAAGAAAGAGTTCTGCAGCCGCGTCCCGATTACGTCCGCGACCATGCGAACGTTGCCGTCATGCGAAGCATAGGAGCGCCCGAGGTCGCCGTGAACGATACCGTTCAGCCATACGAGATACCTGTGTATCGCCGACTGATCGAGCCCAAGCTCGTGTCGAAAGCGCATGACGGCTTCCGGCGTAGCACCCTGCCCCAGGATCTCCGACGCGTAGTCGCCTGGCAGCAAGCCGACGCTGAAAAAGATGATCAACGAAACCAGGAACAAGGTAGCCAGCCCGAAGCAAAGCCGGACGGCCAGCATTCTCAAGACCAGCATTCTCAAGACATGTGTTCTCATCGGGCTGCACCTCCCCTGCCGGAGGCACCGCGGGACGGTGCCTCCGGCTTGAGAATCATCAGGCCATCCACCAGCGTTCGGACAGCTTGAAATTGTCGAGGGGATAAACGCCGCCGACCGTGCCGCTTGCGACCTTGGCCGAGACGCCGTCGATATAATTCGCGAAAGCCACGACCAGCATGCCGCCCTCGTCATGGAGGATCTGCTGCATCTCGCGATAGATGTCAGCCCGGTGCGCTTCGGTCTCCGATCGGGCCTGTACCAGAAGCTGGTTGAACCGATCGTTGTTGAACTTCGTGTCGTTCCACGCGGCATCCTTGGCGAGCGTCGTCGAGAACAGCCAATCGACCGTTGGCCGCCCATACCAATCCACGCCGGTGAAGGACTTTTGCCGCCAGACCTTGCTCCAGTAGCCGTCGTCCGGCTCGCGCACCACGTTGATCGTGATGCCCGCGCGCGCCGCCTGCTCCTTGAAAAGTTGAGCCGCGGCGACAGCCCCGGGAAAGGCCGCATCCGAAACGGACAGATCAACCGAGACCGACGCCAAGCCGGCCTGCTTCAGATGATCCCGAGCCTTGTCCACGTCGTATTCGTACTGGGGCGGCGTGGCAGCCCAGAACTTGAGGGTCTGCGCCACATTATTGTCGTTGCCGATCTCGGCATTGCCGAAGAAGACCTTCTCGCGGATCTCGTCCCGATCGATCGCATACTTCAAGGCAAGCCGCACATGCGGGTTGTCGAACGGCGCCGCCTGCGTGTTCATGTCGAACGAGAAGTGACGGGTGCTGGGCGTGCTGGAAATGCGGATGTCGCGATTCCGGCGCAGCATCGCCAGCGTCTTGATGTCGCAATTGTTGATGAATTGGACCTCACCCGTCAGAAGCGCGTTGGTCCGCGCCACGACGTCCGGGATGGGAACGAATTCGACCTCGTCGAAGTACGGCTTGTTGTCCTTGTGATAGTTCGGATTGCGTTTGAACTTTGCAGGGCTCCCGGGCTCCCAATGCTCCAGGACGAAGGGGCCCGTGCCTACCGGGTTCGAGACGTCGAGCGTTCCGTCTTCCTTCGCCGGCATGATCGGAAGGTGATAGTCCGACAGCATGTAGGGGAAGTCGGGGCTGCTGCCGGTCAAATTGAACACGACGGTGCTGTTGTCGTCGGCCTTGATGTTGTCGAGCAGGGCAAATATCGCCTTCGCTGGCGATTTCGCGTTCGGGCTCGCGTGGTGCATCATCGATGCGATAACGTCCTTGGATGCGACGCTGCGGCCGTCGTGGAACGTCAGGCCCTTGCGCAGCTTGAAGACCCAGCGCTTCGACTGGTCCGAGCTCTCGAAGCTTTCCGCGACATCGCCGGCGACGCTCCGGTCGGGCAGAATTTCCGTCAGGTTGTTGCACATGGAGCCGCCGAAGGCACCGCCAGTGAAGGTGCCAGGCCAGGTGGTCGGATCGAGCGTATCGGTCTGCGAGCCGTCATTGGTGCCGATCCGCATGAAGCCGCCGCGCTTCGGCGCGGCAAACGCGGGACGGCCGAGCAACGGCGTCGCCGCGGCCGCGGTCATCGTCGCGATCATTTCTCGGCGCGAGAGGCCGATACCTATCCTGGGCTTAGACATTCTCGTACCTCTCCTGTTGACCGGTCGCCTTTTTGTCTGCTGCCCGCGCTAGAGGCGGAGCAGCCGCGCGGCGTTGCCGTAGCGCCACAAATCCTTGGTCTCGTCGTCGATTGGCAGTTCGTCGATCTCAGCCAGCGCCGAAGCGAGCGGCAGCGTCGGAAATCCCGATCCGAAGATGATCCGGTCGCGGAGAAGCTTCTTGCCGTATTGCAGCAGAGGGCCGTAGCCGGATTCCGGCACGGTCAGATACTTGGGCCTGACGAAGACCAGCCCGATCGTGAGATTGACGTGCTTCCAGGCTACCGCGATCAACTCGTGGACCCAGGGCCAGCCCGGGGGTGCCGCGCAGGCGCGCAGGCCGGGGAAGGCGATCATCACCTCGTCGAGGAGATAGGGCCGGCCGAAGGCCATCGAGCTTTCGGTCGAGAAATTCACGCCGCAGTGAATGTTCACCGGGATGTCGAGCTCGACGCATTTGGCGTAGAGCGGGTAAAGCCGCGGATCGTTGATGGCGAGCTTATGCTCGAAGCACTGCAGATTGAGGCCCCTGAGGCCAAGCTCCTTGACCGCATGCTCGAGCTCGCGCAGGGCCTGCGGCCCCTTGTGCGGATCGACGCCGGCAAAGCCGATGAAACGCTCGCCGTGCCGCGCGCAGAACGCGGCGACGTCCTCGTTCGTGATCTTGACGCCGAACGTGCTCTCGAGATCACGCGCCTTGATGACGACATGGCTGGCGCCGGCCGCATCATAGGCCGCGAGATAGGCTGCCAGGGCTTCTTCCGGCGTCTCTTCACGCGGCGCCGGCTTCGTCGACGCGTAGATGCGATCGTAGTTCTTGAGATGAGGCGCTTTGATCGAGGTTTCAGGCAGCGGCGGCTTGCTCGTCCAGTCGATCAGCCGGCAGTTCGCGCTCTTCGGGGCCGCGGCCGGTCGCGGCGACATCGCGTCGCCGCTCATCGACCGAGATCCCGCATGATCTCCCGCGCGGCATTATGGCCGGGGACCCCTGTCACGCCGCCGCCGGGGTGGACCGAGGAACTCGACAGATAGAGCCCCGGAACCGGCGTGCGGTAGTCGGCGTAGCCGCCGACCGGCCGGTTGGTAAAGGCCTGGTCGAGCGTCAGGTCGCCGTGGTGGACATGGCCGTTCGGGAGATCGAAACGCGCCTCGATGTCGTTCGGGGTCAGCACCTCACTGTGCAACACGTGGCTGCGGAAGCCGGGGGCATGGCGCTCGATCACCGTGAGCACGCGATCCAGCAGCTTCACTCGGATCTGCTCGAGCCCGTCGGGATCGTCCTGATAGGCGACGTGGCCACCAAAGATCGAAAGCAGGTGCTCCCCCGGGGGCGCCAATGACGGGTCATGGAGGCTCGGCGCCATGATCGTGAGGAACGGCTCGTCCGACATCACCCCGTGCTTGGCGTCGTCGAAGGCCTTTTCGAGATAGGCCACCGACGAGCCGATCCGGATCGAACTCGGATAGGCAAGGTCGCTCGTCGGCGCGAACGCCGTGTACTGCGGCAGGGCCGAGACGCCCAGATGGACCTTGAACACCGCTGAGCGCGTGCGGATGGCACCGACCTTCGCCCGAAACGCTACCGGCAGCTCCGACGGAGCCATCAGCTTGAGGAAGGTGGTCTTGGCGTTCGCATTCGAGGCGACGCATTTCGCGCGGATGATCTCGCCATCGGCGAGCTCGACACCGGTAGCGCGTCCCCGTTCTACGACGACCCGCTTGACCGGGGCATCCGCGCGGATCTCGAGCCCGCTCTCCCTGCCGCTGCTGGCGATGGACGCGGACAGAGCGCCCATGCCGCCGCGGACGAAGCCGCCGCCCCCCGCCGGCGTCGTGTTGTCGCGCACCATGGGGCGGATGCAGGAAAAGGCCGTTGCCGGCATGGTCATCGACGCATTCGTCCCGCCCCCCGTCACGTAGTAGCCGAAGAGCGCGATGACCGTATCGTTCTCGAACCAGCGCCGCAGATAAGCGTCGGCGCTCATCGTCATGATGTCGTAGAGCTCGTCGAACAGGTGCCGATACTTGAAGTACCTGGCGGCGAACCGGGCCGACCGGATGAGCTCGCCGACACGCCGCGACGAAATATTCGGCGGCGTTTCCCAGATGATGTCTCGAATGAACGGCGCCAGCCGATTGAGATTGACGCGGTAGTCCGGAAGAGCCCTGGCATCGCGCGGCGATATCGCCGCGATCTCGCGGGCCAGGCGCTCTTCGTCCGGCCAGAAGGTGAAGCAGCGGCCGCCGTCGAGCAGGACAGTCGTCGGGGTGGACGGGATCACCTCCAGTCCATGCCGCTTCAGGTCGAGGTCGAGGATGATCTTCGGCTGCATCAGCGACATCAGGTACGACGCCGAGGAGACCTTGTAGCCCGGCCACGGGCTTTCCGTGACGCAGGCGCCGCCGATGATCCCTCGCCGTTCCAGGATGAGCGTCTTGAAGCCGGCTTTCGCCAAGTACGCTCCGCAGACCAAGCCGTTGTGGCCGGCGCCGATGATGATGACGTCATGCATGGGGGGCTCCCGTCGTCGCGATGACGGCGCCACTGGCGCGGTCGTAAACCCGGGCCGAGGCGGCCGTGCTGCCCGAGACCAGCTGATGCTTGGCGATCTTGCCGGACGACGTCTTCGGCAGCTCCGGCACGAACTGGAAGTACCGCGGCACCTTGAAAGGCGCGAGATTGCGCTGGCAATGAGCAATCAGAGCCGTCAGGTCCGGCTCGCCGAAGACCGCGTCGACCCAAACGATCATCGCCTTGATTTCCTGGCCTCGGGCCTCGTCCGGAACCGGCACGGCCACAGCCTCCACGACGCCGTCGAATGAATTGAGCACCGATTCGACCTCGCGCGCGGCGATGTTTTCCCCGCTCCGCCGGATCGAATCCTTGATCCGGCCGACGATGTAGAGAAAGCCGCGAT
Organism: Aliidongia dinghuensis; assembly: GCF_014643535.1. NCBI lineage: Bacteria > Pseudomonadati > Pseudomonadota > Alphaproteobacteria > Rhodospirillales > Dongiaceae > Aliidongia > Aliidongia dinghuensis. The sequence goes on from NZ_BMJQ01000019.1 coordinate 81,113, forward strand.
CATCCATGCGGAACAGGTCGCCGGTCCGGAACCAGTCGCCATGGAACGCGTCGCGCGTCGCATCGGGCCGATTGTAATAGCCCTTGAGGATGCCCGGCCCGCGCACCAGCAGCTCCCCGATCTCGCCCGGCGGCAGGGAATTCCCCTGGTCGTCGGCGACCCGAACTTCCCGGAAGGGGCATGGGACGCCGCACGAGCCCGATCCAACCATGTCGGTCGCCTCGATGGGCATGAAAAGGGTCGGCCCGATCTCGGTCATGCCGAAGGCTTCCCGCGCACAGACGTCGAAACGTTCTTCCAAGGCGCCATGCGTCAGTTTGGAGACGCCATATACGTTCGACCGGATCAGGGCGTTTTGACGGTCGTCCGGATGCGGCGGCTGCTTCAAGGTGAGCACTGGCAGGAGGCAGAACTCGATCTCGCGCTCGCGGACCCATTCCATGAAGCGCGAGGCGCTCTGCCGCTTCGCGACATGCAGGGTGGCATGCTGATACAGCGACATCAGCAGCAGCCACTGCGGGTCCATGTAATAGAACGGCGTGGAAGCCAGGATATGCCGGTAATGTCGGCCGTCCCGGAAGGCGTTGACCTTGCCGGCACTGATCCAATAGCGCTGCGACAGCATGCAGCCTTTGGGAAAGCCGGTCGTTCCCGAGGTGTACTGAATATTGAGCAGATCGTCGTGGCCGACCGCCTCGTCTATGAACGGCGTGTGCGGCTCGATGCGCATGAGCTGCTCAAGGTCGAGATAGCTGTGCCCGCTCTCCCCGGAAACGATGATCTTGCCGCGGTCGAGGCGCAGCTCGCCGCGAGCAAGCACGCTCTCGACCGGCGCCAAGCAGCTCTCGTCGACGATCAGGAATTCGGTCTCGCTGTCCGTCAGGACATAGACAATTTCCCGCTCGCTGTAGGTGTTGTTGACCGGCACCATCACGGCGCCGATCGTCGCAATCGCCAGCCAGCTGAGCGGCATGGCGGCTTTGTTCGGCATCATGACCGCAACGTGACTGCCGCGGCGCACACCGACAGAACGCAGGCCGTCCGCGAGCGCATGGACACGCGGCTCCAGGTCACGGTAGGTGAGCATCTCGCCACCTTCGAAGAAGTCCCAGACAAGCCGGTCGCCGTAAGCCCGCGACGCCTCGCTGATCAGGGCTGCCATGTTGCGCGGCAGCGCCTCGGCCTCGATCGTGCGGCGCCGTTCCGCGACCGACGGAATCGCGGCACCGGCAATGCGTGCACGCTTCGTCGCAGCCCGGCTCTCAGCAGGCATACCAGGTCGCCTTCCAGTCCGTGTACTTCTCGATCGCGTGCAGCGACTTGTCGCGGCCGTGGCCCGACTGCTTGAAGCCGCCGAACGGCACCGCCATGTTGCCGCGGTCGAAGCAGTTGACCCAGACAACGCCCGCCCGGATCGCCTTCGCCGCGCGCTGAGCCTTCCGGATGTCATTGGTCCAGACGCCTGCAGCGAGCCCATAGATCGTGTCGTTGGCGACCGCGATGCCCTCCTCGAAACCGTCGACCGTAATCGTGGAGAGGACGGGGCCGAAGATTTCCTCCTGCGCAATCTTCATGTCGTTGCGCACGCCGTCGAAGATGGTTGGCTCGATGAAATAGCCACTGGATTGCTCGGCTGGGCGGGCACCTCCCACCAGCAACGAGGCGCCTTCCGAGAGGCCGGCGTCGATATAGCCGAGCACGCGGTCGTGCTGTTCCTTGCTGACCAGGGGGCCAAGCCTGGTCGACGGATCGAACGGATCGCCGATCTTGAGCGCACCGGCGAGCTTCGCAATGCGCTCCAGCAACTCGTCCTTGACCCGTCGCTCGACGATGAGACGGGAACCGGCATTACAGACCTGGCCGGCATTGGCGAAGATGCCGGCAGCGACCCCGGCAGCAGCTGCATCCAGGTCGCTGTCCGCCAGCACCAGCTGCGGCGACTTGCCACCCAGTTCCAAGCTGACCCGCTTGGCATTGCTTTCGCCCGCATAGCGCATGAAGAGCTTTCCGACCTCGGTGGAGCCGGTGAAGGTCACGCAATCCACGTCCATATGGCGGCCGAGCGCTTGGCCGGCCGTGGCCCCATAGCCGGAAACCACATTGAGGACGCCTTCGGGAAGTCCGGCCTCCATTGCGAGGCTCGCGATACGGAGCGCCGTGTAGGGCGACTGCTCCGCTGGCTTGAGGATCACCGAGTTGCCGGCGGCCAAGGACGGCCCAAGCTTCCAAGCCGCCATCGAGAGCGGGTAGTTCCACGGCACCACGGCGGCGACCACGCCCAGGGGCTCGCGGGTAAGGACGGCCGTGAGGTCTGCCGGCGTCGGCCCGACCTCGCCGTACATCTTGTCAATCGCCTCGCCAAACCAAGCAATGCACGAGGCCGCCGACGGAATATCGCCGTTGAGAGCATTCAGGAACGGCTTGCCGACATTCAGGGTTTCGAGCGTGGCAAGCTCGTCCCGATGCTCCAGGATCAGCTCGGAAAAGCGGAGCAGTATCTTTCGCCGATCTTGCGGAGCCATGCGGGACCAGTGACCGGCTTCAAACGCCTTACGGGCGGCGTTAACGGCGAGGTCGACATCGGCCGTGTCGCACGCGGCAACGTGACCGAGCAACTTGCCGTCGCCCGGGAAGATGCAAGGCAGGGTCTCGCCCGATAGGGCTGAGACAGACCGTCCCCCGATGAAGGCTTGGCTCGGCAGCAGCGCCGCTCGAACTGTGGCGGCGGACGAATAGTCGGGGCTTGCGCTCATGCTCAGCTCGCGATCCCTGTTGGTGATTTCCCGGGCTGTGTTCGCCCTGAGATTCCGTTCAGGCTATGGACGAACGCCCATTACCGCCAATACAATCTGATCAGTTACAAACTTCCGAAAAGTTATGGAATCGCGCGGAGCGAACCTGCCGCAATTCGGAGCCGAGAAAGAGCCATGAGCAACGTCCGCAATGTCCGCCACCTGGCAGTTTTCCGGGCGGTGATGAAGACTGGGAGCGTCTCGGCCGCCGCCCGGCTTCTGGCCGTATCGCAACCCGCCGTCACCAAGACGTTGCAGCAGATTGAGTGGGAAATCGGCGTGCCGCTGTTCCGGCGCATCAAGGGGCGCTTGCAGCCCACACCCGAGAGCATGCTTCTGATCCCCAAGGTAGATCAGGTCTTTGGTGCGGTTGAGGAAGTGGAGCGATTGGCTGCCGAGATCGGCGGCGGCAAGGTAGGACAAGTCTCGATCGCAACGGCAACAACGCTTGGCGCATCGATTGTCGCGACGGCGATCGCGGAATATCGCACACGCAGACCCCAGGCGATCGTCAAGGTTCGCGCGCTCGCGACGAGGCAAGTCGTTGAGGAGGTGGCCAATAACCAAGTCGACATCGGGCTGACCGACGCTGCAACGATCGAAGGAACGCTCCGAACCGAAGAGCTTTGCAAAGCATTCATCGGTTGCGTGATGCCGAAGGATCATCCTCTCGCAGAGGCCGCGACCGTTCAGCTTTCCGACCTCAAGGGTGAAAATCTCATCGCGTTTTTCGAAGACACGCTGATCGGCCTTCAGATCAGGCAGCGCTTGGGCGCCGTAGACATGCCTTCCGAGATTCCGATTTCTACCAACCAGTCGCTGATCGCGTGTGTACTAGCGAGCAAGGGGTTGGGAATTGGCTTGATTGATCCATTCACCCCCCTCTCCGGGCTCTTCCCCAATGTCGTCATAAGGCCGCTCGTGCCGGAGATGGAGATACGACCGAGGTTCGTCTTTCCGCCCAATCGCCCATTATCGATCGCGACGACGGAATTCATTCAGATCATTCGCACGACCTTCGACGAGAAAGCCAAGAGCGGGCAGTTGATATTTGAATTGCCGAAACCCAAGCAAAAGGGTGGGCCAGGCGCGCGCAACTCAGTGTCGCGGTAAGCCCCCTCGATCCCTAGTGCTTGGGCACTTCTTTGAGGACGCCGCTATCCAACAAGGCGTCGACAGCAGCATGAACTCTGCCGAGCGCGGCCTCGGACAATGCGCCCACTGGCGGAAGAGCCGTGCCGGTTGAGAGGCCGATCCTCTCGAACGCGGCACGCACGGCAGTCGGAAACTCCTCGGCGAAGAGCGCATCCATCAGCGGATTGAGCAGCCCTTGCGCACCAAGCGCCTCCGCGACCCGTCCCTGCTCTGCCAGGGACTGGACGTTAGCCCAATAGCCGGGGATGAGCGCCGCCGACGTCAGCACGCCCCCACTCGCGCCGAGGATGACTTGCTGAACGAAGAGCGTGTCCTGGCCGCTCAGGATCGCGAACCCATCAGGCACCAGCTTCGATACATGATCGAGATGATAGAGATCCGTGTTGGACGCCTTCATGCCGACGGCGAGCCCTTCCTCGGCCATGCAAGCGATCGTCTCGGGCGCGATCACGGTGTGGGTGCGATAGGGATTATCGTATAGGACGAACGGGACGGAGACTTCCTTGCGCAAGGCTCGGAAGTAGCGCAGCAGACCGGACTGGTCGGTGCGTGTGTAAAAGGGCGGGATCACCATGAGCCCGTCGGCGCCTGCCTTTTCGTAGGCCCGGGCGCTGTCACAGGCGCCACCGAAGCCCGCGTCGAGCACGCCGGCGATGACCGGAACGCGTCCGGCAGCAACCGCAACCGTCACCTCGAGCGCCTTCACGCGCTGGGCATGGGTCAAGGCCGTCGCCTCACCCGTCCCGCCGAGCGGTACCAGGCCCGAGACCCCGCCGGCAATCTGGTATTCGACGATCCGTTCCAGCCCTCGATCGTCGATTTCCCCGTCTGCGGTCAGCGGGGTCGGAAAGGCCGGAATGAGGCCACGAAGCTGCAGCTGGCTCATCGCTATCTCCCAAGGTCTGGGTTGGTCGGACGTCGTTGCTTAGCTGGCTAGATTGATCCAGGTTGCCTTGAGCTCGGTGTATTTCTCGAGCGCGTGCAGGGACTTGTCGCGTCCGAAGCCAGATTGCTTGAAGCCGCCGAAGGGCGAGGAGATATCGCCATGGTCGAAGCAATTGACCCAGACGACGCCGGCCCGGAGGGCAGAGGACGCCTTGAACGCCTTGTTGATGTCCCGCGTCCAGACGGCGGCTGCGAGACCGTATTTGGTGTCGTTACCGATGCGGATTGCCTCATCGAGATCCTTCGCCGTGATCGTCGCCAGCACCGGGCCGAAGATCTCCTCCTGGGCGATGATCATCCGGCTGGTGACGTCGTCGAACAGCGTCGGCTCGATGAAGCAACCCTCGCTCTGCACCCTTTTGCCGCCGAGCCGGAGCGTGGCGCCCTCGGTCTGGCCTTGCTCGATATAGCGCATGACGCGCTCGGTCTGAGTTGCGTCGACCATGGCGCCGAGCTCAGTCGCCGGATCGAGCGGATCGCCTTGCTTCATTGCCTTGCCCACGGCCATCACCTTCTCGACCACCTGGTCTTTGACCGAGGCCTCGACGATCATGCGCGAACCGGCGTTACACACTTCGCCTTGATTGTAGTAGATGCCCCAGGCTGCCGCGGTCGCCGCGGCATCGAGGTCGGGCGCATCGGCTAGGATGATGTTCGGCGTCTTGCCGCCGCATTCGAGGCCGACCCGCTTCATGTTCGACTGCCCCGAATATTGCAGGAACAGCTTGCCGACCTCGGTCGACCCGGTGAAGGCCACCGCATCGACATCCATGTGCAAGCCGAGGGCGCGGCCTGCCGCCTCGCCCAACCCCGGCACGACGTTGAACACGCCGTCCGGAATGCCGGCCTCGGCACTCAGCGCCGCGATGCGGATTGCGGTCAGCGACGATTGCTCTGCCGGCTTCAGGACGACCGAATTGCCGGCGGCAAGGATCGGGCCCAGCTTCCAGGCCGCCATCAGCAGCGGGAAATTCCACGGCACGACTGCGGCCACGACACCCAAGGGCTCGCGGCGAATGAGCGAGATCGCCGAAGCCGCCGTCGGTGCGATCTCGTCATAGACCTTGTCGATGGCCTCGGCGTACCAACGGATGCATTGGATCGACAGCGGGAGGTCGACGGCCAGGCTGTCGCGGATGGGCTTGCCCATGTCCAGCGTCTCGAGCAGCGCCAGTTCCTCGATGTGCCGCTCCATCAGGTCGCCGAAAGCCAGCAGGCGCTTCTTGCGCTCGCGCGGCGCCATTCGGGACCAATGGCCAGCCTCGAAGGTGGCGCGCGCCCGGGCAACCGCAACATCGACATCGGCCTGCTCGCACGCGGCGATCGCGCCCAGCGAACGACCGGTCGCCGGATTGAGGCAGTCGAACGTGGCGCCAGAGAGTGCGGGCAAATAGCGCCCACCGATGAAGGCCCGGCCTTCGATCGAAAGCCCCTTGGCACGCGCATGCCAATCGATGACTTCAGACATCTCCGTCTCTCCGAACGACAAGCTCAAGATCGCGGCATCATAGGGGCTCCGCTAAAAACGCCAATGCGGTTTTTTCGTTTTTTTGAAAATTGGCTTTGACAGAACGCTCGCCGCCGAGGCGATATAAGCTTGCGCGAGAGTGCAACCGGCATCTCGCCGCCGGCCCATCGAAACCGTGAGGACAAGGCAAGCCGATGCCGCGGACCAAGACGTCTCAGAGCGCCCGCGACGAACTCGTGGAGATCGGCCGGGATCTCGCCGATCTGGACAATGAAAGCGCCCAGATCGGCAAGCGCATCCGGGATCTCAGGGTCGGCGCCGGCATGACGCTCACCGATCTCTCGAAGGCGGCGAAAGTCTCGATCGGCACGCTCTCGCAGCTTGAGCGCGGCCTGGTTTCACCCACGGTGCGCACCCTCTACACCGTCGGCAACGCGCTGGGCGTGGCGCCTGCATGGCTGATCGATCCAAGCCAGGCAGCCGGGCCCAGCAACAGCGAAAGCACGTTCATCGTCCGCGCCAACCGCCGGCAGAAATTCCTCGACAGCGGAGGCATCCGGAAAGACATCGCCTCCCCGGCCGCGAGCGAGCGGCTCAAGGGCTTTTTCATGGTCATCGAGCCCGGCTGCGGCTCCGGCGCCGAGCCCTACAAGCATACCGGCGAGGAGATCGGTCTCATCCTCTCCGGCACGCTCGAGCTCAGCATCGACGACGAATCCTACACGCTGAACGAGGGCGATTGTTTCGCCTTCGAAAGCTCTCGCCCCCACCGCTTCTCAAATTTCGGCCCGCGTCCGGCGAGCGTGTTCTGGGTCAACGCGAAGATCTGAATGGCTTCGCTTTTCTGTTTTCATTTTTTTAAAATTTCCTATTGACCGTCGCCGCAGCCCTGCCGTTAATCTGAAACGATCTCGGCGGGCCCGATCCCGCCAGAACCGACAGGCGAGAACAGGCTGTGGCTGAGACAAGCTCCTCATCCGATCTCAACCCGAAAGCGGCAGCGATGCTGCTGGCGCCGCTGACGATCGTGATGCTGCTGGTCTTCGTCTATCCGCTGATCACCACCGCCTGGACCAGCATCCATCCGGCCGGCTATTCGCTCGAGGCCTATGCCGAGCTCACGCACAGCACACTTTTCCTGAAAACGCTGACGACGACGTTCGAAATCAGCATCTCGGGCACGCTGGTGAGCCTGCTGCTGGGATTTCCGGTCGCGATGCATCTGGCGGTCCAACCGCCGCGGCGGCGCACCGGTTATCTGATCCTGGTCATGCTGCCGTTCTGGACCAGCATCCTGGTCAAAAGCTTCGCCCTCACCGTCGTGTTCGGCAATCAGGGGCTCGTCAATCAGCTCCTGGGCTTCGTCAGCGGCGGCGCGATCAACTTGCCGATGATGTACAACCGGGTTGGCGTCATCATCGGCATGATCAACTTCCTGCTGCCGTTCATGGTGCTGTCGATCCTGGGCAGCCTGCTGTCGCAGGATCCCGTGCTGGTGCGGGCGGCGGAGACCATGGGGGCCGGCCCGCTCCGGATCTTCCGGCGCATCATCCTGCCGCTCAGCATGCCGGGCGTGGTCGCCGGCATCCTCATCAACATGACGTTGTCGATCGGCATGTACATCACGCCGGCGCTCCTGGGCGGCCGGCAGGACATGATGGTCGCCAACCTCGTCGATTTCTATACGCGCCAGACGCTCGATTGGACGGCGGCCTCGGCGACGGCCATGGTGCTGCTCGCCATCTCCGGCTGTCTTGTGGCATTGCTCGGCCGCATCCGTGGCGCGCAGGGCCTGTCGGGAGCCGCGGCATGAACGGGGCATCGGTCTCATTCGGCCTCAACCGCCGGGCCATCTCGATCGCCGCCTGGGCCTGCTATATCTTCCTGCTGCTGCCGACCCTGGTCGTCATCCCGATTTCGTTCGGCAACCCGGGACAGATCGAATTCCCGCCCCGGCAATTCTCCTTCGTGCTCTACCACCAGTTCTTCAGCGACCCCGCCTGGTGGGGCGCGTTGATCCAGAGCCTCGGCGTCGCCATTGCCACAACCTGCCTCAGCCTCTGCCTTGCCGTGCCGGCTGCCTATGCGCTCGCCCGCTCGAAGCTGGCAGGGCGCAAGCTGTTGCGCGGCCTGTTCATGATGCCGATGCTGGTGCCGGTCGTCGTCCTGGGGCTCGGGCTCTATCTGCAATATTCGAGTTGGGGCCTACTCGACACGACAGCCGGCCTGGTGGTGGCGCATGTGACGCTGGCCGTACCGTTCATCATGGTCTCGGTCATGTCTGGCCTCGGCCATGCGGACGTAGCGCTCGAGACGGTGGCCCTCATCATGGGCGCCTCGCGGACGCGGATCTTCTTTCGGGTCGTCCTGCCGCAGCTCTCCGCGGCCATCGCCGTCGGTGCGCTTTTCGCCTTCCTGACGTCGCTCGACGAGGTCGTCGTCGCCTATTTCGTCACCGGCACGACGACCATGACGCTGCCGGTCAAGATGTACAGCGCCATTCGCTGGGAGCTCTCCCCGGTGATCGCCGCGGTCTCGACGCTGCTGACCGTCGTATCGCTCGCGATCGCACTCGGAATCATCGCGCTCCAGCGCCCGACGGAGGCACATTCCTGATGACTGCCGGCTTGAAGACAGCCAGCCCCATGGCTGCCGATTCGGCGGCCGCCGGTTCACCGAAGACCACCGCCGCAGCCACCATGGTGGAGCTGGCCGGCGTCTCCAAGCGGTACGGCCCGGTCGACGCGCTCTTCCCGGTCGATCTTGCGATCGGCAAGGGTGAGTTCGTAACACTCCTGGGTCCGAGCGGCTCCGGCAAGTCGACGCTGCTCAACCTGATTGCAGGCATGATCTCGCCGACGACCGGCAAGATCACGATCGACGGCAAGGACGCCACCGCCATGCCGACGAATGCGCGCGGCCTTGGCATGGTGTTCCAGAACTATGCGCTGATGCCGCACATGACGGTGTTCGAGAACATCGCATTCCCGCTGCAGGTCCGGCGCATGAGCCGCAGCGAAATCCGCGAACGGGTCGAGAAGGTGCTGGACCTGATCCAGCTGCGCCACGTGGCCGATCGCCGGCCGAAGGCACTTTCGGGTGGCCAGCAGCAGCGCATCTCGCTGGCGCGCTGCATCGTCTACAACCCGGCGCTCATCCTGATGGACGAGCCGCTGGGCGCGCTCGACAAGAACCTGCGCGAGCAGATGCAGCTCGAGATCAAGCGTCTCCATGCCGAGCTCGGCATCACCATGCTCTATGTCACGCACGATCAGGACGAGGCATTGACCATGTCCGACCGCATCGTGCTGATGAACGGCGGCCGCATCGAGCAACAGGGGCGTCCGGAACAGCTCTATTTCGAACCGTCGACCGTCTTTTCGGCCCAGTTCATCGGCAGCTCGAACCTCATCGCCGGCACCGTCGCGGAACTGGGTAGCGGCGCGGCGATCCGCACCACCATCGGCACCTTCCCGGTAGCGCCGGGCAGCTTCAGCGCCGGCGAGCCTGCCATGCTGCTCGTCCGGCCGGAAAACCTGCTGCTGGTCGGCGACGACACGGAGTTGCCGAACATCACGGGCCGGCTCGAGGACTCGATCGTGATGGGCGGCGTCATCCGCCATTTTGTCCGTTGCAGCGACAGCTCCGTCGTCATCGTTCAGGAACTCAATCAGCCGGGCCAGCCCCGCCCCGCTCGGGGTGCCGTGGTGCGCGCCGGCTGGAACGCCGGCCACGGCCGTCTGCTGCCGCCGACACCAACGAAATAACCGGTCGGCCATCCGCCGATGATCCGAGGACAGGGAGTCTCCAATATGACCGACACATATTCGACGATCACACGCCGGCGTTTCATCGGCACCAGTGCCGCCGGCGTCGCCGGCCTGGTAGCCGCACCCGCCATCCTCTCGAGCCGCGCGCGCGCCGCCGATACGACGCTGACGGTGACTTCCTGGGGCGGCGACTACAACAAGTCGGTGCGCGAGGTATTCGCTGACCCGTTCACCAAGGAAACCGGCATTCCGGTGACGCTCGTCGACAACGGCGACATGGCCAAGGTCAAGGCGCAGGTCCTGAGCAAGGACGTGCAGTGGGACGTGATCGATGCCCCTATTTCCTTTGCGACTGCCGGCGCCAAGGAGAAGCTCTGGGAGGATCTCGACACCTCGATCGTCAAGTCCGACGGGGTGATCAAGGCCGCCGAAAAAGACTATATGCCGATGTATCTCTACAGCGGCGGCCTCCTGTGGGACAGCAACCGCTCTCCCGATGGCAAGCATCCGGTCGATTTCGCCGGCTTCTATGACGTGAAGAAATACCCGGGCCGTCGGGTGATGCGGGCGTTGGCCGCCGAGACGCTGGAGGTGGCACTCGTCGCCGACGGCGTCGATCCGAAGAATCTCTATCCGCTCGATGTCGACCGCGCCTTCAGGGCGCTCGACCGGATCAAACCCCATGTCACGAAATGGGCGAGCTCCACGCCGGAACAGGTGACATCGGTCGTACAGAACGAGGCCGACTTCTCCTACAGCTACTTCAACCGGGTGAAGAACTCCCAGAAGGCCGGCGCCACGCTGGGCTTTTCGTTCGAACAGACCATCAACTCGCTCGATTATTTCGCCGTGCCGAAGGGCGCCAAGAACAAGGAGGCGGCGATGCGCTTCATCGCCTTCTGCCTGAAGCCCGACCGGCAGTTCGAATGGGCGGTGCGCGGCTATTACCTGCCGAACACCATCGCCGCCATGGACCAGGTCAAGGCCTCGCCCTCCAAGGACTATCTGCCGGACCTGAACAACGGCAAGAACGTCATCGTCAATGCCGAGTGGTGGGGCGACAACTCGACCGCGGTCCAGAAGCGCTATGCGGAATGGATGATCTCGTAACGCGCCGCGCCTATCCCCGATACTTCTGCCGAGAGAGACGTTTCATGCCTGCCGTAGACTTCCGGGCCGAAGACTTCCTGGGCCGCATCCAGGCCGTGGTCGGCGAGCGCTATGTCGTGACGGACGCGTCCGAGATCGACCATTTCGCCACTGACCATCGCGGGCGCTACCACGGCACGGCGCTCGCGATCGTGCGGCCGGGCTCGACCGCGGAGGTGTCGGGGGTGGTGAAGCTCTGCGCGGAGCACGGCGTCGCCGTCACGCCGCAGGGCGGCAATACCGGCCTCTGCGGCGGCGCGACACCGCTCACCAACCGCCCGTCGATCCTGATGCGGCTCGACCGGCTCAATCGCGTGCGGGAGGTCTCCCCGATCGACGACACGATCACGGTCGAGGCCGGGTGCGTGCTGGCCGACATCCAGGCTGCCGCGGCCGGCGTCGACCGGCTGTTTCCGCTCAGCCTCGGCGCCGAGGGCAGCTGCCAGATCGGCGGCAACATCTCGACCAACGCCGGCGGCATCGCCGTCCTGCGCTACGGCGCCATGCGCAGTCTGGTGCTGGGGCTCGAGGTCGTGCTGGCGGACGGCTCCGTCTTCAACGGCTTGCGGCGGCTGCGCAAGGACAATGCCGGCTACGACCTGAAGCAGCTGTTCATCGGCGCCGAGGGCACGCTCGGCATCGTGACCGCTGCGGCGCTGAAGCTCTCACCGGCCATCAAGTCGCGCACGGTCGCCATGGTGCAGATGGCGAGCGTCGAGGATGCCCTCACCCTGTTCGAGCGTACGCGCAAGACCTTCGGCGAGCGGATCTCGAGCTTCGAGATCATCGGCTCGTCCTACATGGACTTCGTGCTGAAATACGTCGCCAACACCTCGATGCCGTTCGAGCAGAAGGCGGATTGGTACGTGCTGATCGAGGCGGGCGAGGCGAACACCGGCGCCGACCTGGCCGGCGCCATGGAAGAGCTGCTGGGCCCGGCACTCGAGGGCGGCCTGGTCAGCGATGCCATCATCGCCGGCAGCCTCGCCCAGGAAGAAGCCCTCTGGCGCCTGCGCCATGGCGTCACCGGAGAGTTCAAGGTCGCCGGCAAGACCATGTCGCACGACACGTCCGTGCCGGTCTCGTGCCAGCCAGAGTTCACCCAAGCGGTCGAAAAGGGCGTGCTCGAGGCATATCCGGACGCCAACGTCATGATGGTTGGCCATATCGGCGACGGGAACATCCATGTGGTCGTACTGTTCCCGCACGAGCGCTTCGCCGACGCGGCCGCCTTCGACGCCGCGGCCGACGAGATCGACGCGATCATCGACGATATCGCGATCGGCCTCGGCGGCAGCATCACCGCCGAGCACGGCGTCGGGACCAGTTATCGCAAGCGCATGGCGCGGACCAAGGATCCGTTCGAGCTGGCGCTGATGCGCCGGGTCAAGGCAGCGCTCGACCCCGACGGATTGATGAACCCGGAGAAGATCTTCCTGCCGACAGCGCACTGACGTCGTGGCGGTGATGAGTTTGGCCCTCAACATCGAGGATTTCCGGCGGATCGCGCGGGCGCGGCTGCCGAAGGGCATCTTCGACTACATCGATCGCGGAGCCGAAGACGAGGTCGGTCTCAAGGCACTCCGGGAAGGCTTCGATCGCACGACCTTCAACCCGCGCGTCCTGGTCGACGTGTCGCGAAGGGATTTGTCGGTGACCCTCCTGGGCCGCCGGCAGCCCTTGCCGCTCGTCGTGGCCCCGACCGCGGCGGCCGGGCTCGTCTGGCATCAGGGCGAGGTGGCGCTCGCCCGGGCTGCTGGAGAGGCCGGCATCCCGTTCTGCATTCCGACCGGCTCGATCACGGCCATGGAGCGGATCGCGGCCGAAAGCCGCGGCCCACTCTGGTTCCAGCTCTACATGTGGCATGACCGGGCGCTCAGCTATCAGCTGATCGACCGGGCCAAGGCCACCGGCATCGACACGCTGGTCCTGACCGTCGACACGATGGCGCTGCCCAATCGTGAGTACAATGCCCGCAACGGCTTCGAGGTGCCGATCCGAGCCTCGCTCCGCGGCGGCCTCGACATGCTGCGACATCCCGGCTGGGTCTGGAACGTGCTCTGGCGCTATATCCGCGAAGAGGGCATCCCGACCTATCAGCACTACCCGGCCTCGTTCCGCTCGAAGATCACGCGCAAGGCGACCTCAGATGCGGTCCGGCTCGCAGACAACCTGACCTGGGAGGATTTCGCCTCCCTCCGGCGCTATTGGCCGGGCAAGCTCGTGCTGAAGGGCGTGCTGCATCCCGACGATGCCGCCCGCGCGCGCAACCATGGCGCGGATGCGATCGTGGTCACGAGCCATGGCGCGCGCAATCTCGACAGCGCGGTGGCGCCGATCGATGCGCTGCCGGCGATCGCGGAGACGGTCGGTGGATCCCTTGAGATCATCGCCGATAGCGGCGTGCGCCGCGGCAGCGACGTGCTGAAGCTGCTGGCCCTTGGCGCCCGGGCGGCCATGGTCGGACGCTCGGTGCTCTACGGCACCGCCGCCGGCGGCGAGGCCGGCGCGCGCCAGGTCCTCGACCTGCTGCGCAACGAACTCGACACCCATCTGGCGCTGCTCGGCTGCCCGTCGCTGGCCGGGCTAAATGCCGGACTCGTCAATCGGAAGCATCATGCCTGACATCGTGCCTGCCGCACCGCCCCCAAGCGTCTACCGGGCCGACGCGGTCCCGCCCTTGGCGACGCGGCCGCTCGACCAGGACCGACGCGTCTCCGTCGCCATCATCGGTGCCGGCATCGCCGGCCTATCGACGGCGCTGCATCTGGCGGAAGCCGGCACGGATGTGGTTGTCATCGATGCGCGCGAACCCGGCTGGGGCGCCTCGGGCAACAATGGTGGGCAGCTCAATCCCGGCCTCAAGTACGATCCCGCCGTCATCGAGGCGACCTACGGGCCCGATCTGGGTCACCGCATGGTGCGCTTCGCCTATGGCACGACTGATTACGCGTTCGACCTGATCCGCCGCCTCGGCATCGACTGCGGTGCCCGGCAGAACGGCACCCTGCGTGCCGCCTATGGCGACGCGAGCGTCGGCAGCGTCGAGACGACGGCCCGGCAATGCCAGGAACGGGGCATGCCCGTCGATCTGCTGGACGCTGCGGCGGTCGCGCGCGTGACCGGCACCGACCGCTACAAGGTGGCCCTCTTCGACAAGCGCGGCGGCGACCTGCACCCGCTGAACTACACCCGCGGTCTCGCCAAGGCAGCCGCTGCCGCCGGCGCTTCGATCCATGGCGGAACCCCGGCGACGCGGCTGCAGCGCGCGGGCAGCCATTGGCGCATCACGACGCCCAGAGCCACGATCCTCGCCGACAAGATCCTCATCGCCACGAACGGCTTCACCGACGGTCTGTGGCCCGGCCTGCGCCGGACGATCGTGCCCGTGTTCAGCGCCATCGCCGCGACCGAACCCCTGCCCGAACCGATCGCCAAGAAGATCCTGCCGGCCCGCTGCTCGACCTATGAGAGCGGGCGCATCACCGTCTATTTCCGGGTCGACCAGGCCAACCGGCTGCTGATGGGCGGCCGCGGACCGATGCGACCGATCGCGCGCCCGGACCAGATCGCGTATCTCACGCGTTACGCCGTGCGGCTTTGGCCGGAGCTCACGGGCGTTTCCTGGCGCTACGGCTGGAACAGCCGGCTCGCGATGACCAAGGATCATTGGCCGCACATCCATGAGCCGGCCGAGGATGCGCTGGCTTATCTCGGCTGCAACGGCCGGGGCGTGGCGCTCGCGACGGCCATGGGCCGCCAATTGGCGAACCGGCTCATCCAGGGCCGGGCGTTCGATCTCGACATGCCGGTCGTCTCGATGAAGCCGATCCGCTTTCACGAGTTCTGGCCGCTGGGCGTGCGCGCCGTCGTCATGCATGGCCGCATCTGCGACCGGCTCGGCTTGTAGCGTCTCGATCTGGCCACACGACACATCGGCAGAATGGGCCGTCACGCAAAAGACTACATATCGTTTACGGCAGCTCTCGGGAAAACGAGGCAGACCATCGAGCAGCGGCGATGGGCGGATTGTGCTGAAAAACTCCAAGGAGAGCATTTGATGGGTGCTTTTCGGCAATTCGCGCTCCGCCGGAGCCCATCATAGCCAGCAACGGTAAGGCTGTGATATTCTTAATATAAAGCGCTTGGTCGTCGGCAGATTGCCACACCTGCGCAGTCTGACGGCGGCGCAGGAAGTCAGCGCTAGCCAGAGCCGAAGTTCGATCACGGGTCTCAACCCATTGAACATGTGGCCGCGGATTATGGAACTTGTTATCGCCCTTGGCCCGATCGTCCTCAAGGTCGCGTTGCTGATCGCGATCCTGCTGCTGCTGCCGTTACCGCTGACCTGGATGGAACGCAAGATCGCCGGGCACATGCAGCAGCGGCTGGGACCGATGCGCGTGGGCTGGCACGGGCTGCTGCAGCCGATGGCAGACGGCATCAAGCTCTTGACCAAAGAAGACCACATTCCGGCCGAGGCCGACCGTTTCTTGTTCAAGCTAGCGCCAATCCTGGCGCTCGCCCCGCCCTTCGTGGTGTTCGTCGCGATCCCCTTCGGCGAGACCGTCTCGGTCTTCGGTACCGAGACCACGCTCTACGTCTCCGACATGAACGTGGCGCTGCTTTTCGTCTTCGCGGTGATCGGGATCGAGGTCTATGGCGTCATCTTTGGCGGCTGGGCCGCGAACAGCAAATACGCGGTCCTGGGCAGCCTTAGGACTTGCGCGCAGATGATCAGCTACGAGATCCCGATGGGGTTCGCGGTCATCGGCGTGGTCATGCTGGCGCAATCCATGAGCCTGCTCGATATCGTGCGGGCGCAGGCCGATACCTGGAACATCGTTTACCAACCGGTCGGGTTCTTTGTGTTCTTCGTCGCCGGGCTGGCCGAAGCGCAGCGCATTCCCTTCGACCTGGCGGAAGCGGAAGGCGATCTTGGGGCGGGGTTCCATACCGAGTACAGCGGCATTCGCTTCGCGTTCTTCATGGTCAGCGAATACGCCATCATGCTGCTGGTGTCGGTCCTGTCAGTGATCCTCTTTTTCGGCGGCTGGAACGGCGTGCTGATCCCGTTGCCGCCGCTCCTCTGGTTCCTGCTCAAAGTCGCGTTCTTCGTCTATTTATTCGTGTGGTTCCGTTTTACTTTCCCACGTTACCGCTACGACCAACTGATGGCGATCGGGTGGAAAGTCTTGCTGCCCCTGTCACTGGGGAACATAATGATAACCGGCGTGCTATTCCTGTAGGGGCCGCAGCGAGGCGGCGATGTCACGCGCACTGGACAGAAGCGGGAAATGGATCGGTTGGGCGTTCTTCGCTGATCTGGCGGACGCTTTAGCGCTGACCTGCGGCTACATGTTCTCCAGATCCGTGACCATGCAGTATCCGGACAAGGAAAAATGGCTGCCTTATTCACGTTACCGCGGGCATCACTTCCTGAAGCGTGACGAAGAGGGCGAGATCAAGTGCGTGGCCTGTGAACTCTGCGCACGGATTTGCCCCTGCAACTGCATCGAGGTCGTCCCCTACGAGGACGAGAAGGGCAATCGGCGCCCGGCGAAATTCGAGATCGACATGGCCCGCTGCCTCTTCTGCGGGTTGTGCGAGGACGCCTGCCCGGCGGACGCGATCGCGCTCGGTCAACAATACGAATTCTCGAGCTTTTCCTCGCGTGACCTGGTGATCGGGCGTGACGACCTCCTCGGCAAACCGGGCAAGGCGGCGACTGGCGGCGGCGTGGTCGCCGCGCGCTTGAACACGGAACAGGACGTGCGGGTCGAGACGAGCGAGCCGCAGGGGTACAACTGGTGGCAGAATATTCGACGGCTGTGAACGCGCCCGCTCAAGAGCCTGAGCATGCAAATTGGAGGCTCAGATGTTGGTCGGCGAAATCTTGAGAACCAAGGCGCCCGAGGTCATCTCGGTCACCCCGGGTCGGACCATGGTGGAAGTCCTGCGGCTGTTTCGGGACAAAAACATCGGCTTCGTGGTCGTGGCCCGTTCGCCCGGAGAAACCCTGGGGACGTTGTCCGAGCGGGACTGCTGCAATGCGGTGGCCGACTACAAATCCGAGGCACCCCTGATGCGGGTCGCCGACTTCATGAACCGCAATGTGGCGACCTGTTCGATCAAGGATAGGCTCTCCAAGGTGATGGAGATCATGACCAACCGGCGGACGCGCCATGTGCTGGTCATGGATAACGACACCATTGTCGGCGTGGTCAGCATCGGCGACGTGGTCAAGCATCGGCTCGAGCAATCGCTGCGCAACGAGCAGGTGCTGCACGACTACATTTGCGGGACCGGCTATCACTGACGACGCTGGCGGGGCGCAGGCGCAGGGAACCCGGCAATGCTTCAGCCGGAATTCTCAGAGGTCGCCCGCGGTCCGGCGGCTGTCGCGATCTCGAAGGCCGCATGCGCCTTTTCAACCTCCACCGGACATGGGTATTCGCCCCGCCGCATCAGGCTGTTGAGACGCAGGGTTCGGTAGTTTTCCGGAACGAATACGAGGCCCGGGGGAAAGTGCCTGTTGACCCTGAGCTGCGCCGTCAGTTTGCTTTGTGCGGACCGCACGACCACCTGATCGCGCTCCGACAGGCCAAGCCGTGCTGCATCCTGCATGCTCATTTCGACATAGGGGTCATCCGCGACCGTATTCAGAATTTCCGAGCGTTCGGAAAGATATCCGTTGTGGAACAGGCAGTTGCCGGTGACCAGCATGAGCCGATCGGCGGGATTCGGCGCAGGCGGAGGGGCGAAGAACTCGCCAGCCGGCGTCGCCGGGACTGCCTTGGTGAATGCTCCGTCGGCGCCGAGCCCGTCCTCCGTCATCCCCTCGTAGGTCGGCACCAGCCGGGCAATCTCGCTGAAGATCTCGCCCTGTGATGAGGGCCGCAGCGCCTGGTTGCGGGCTGCCGCGACGAAGTCGAAGATTGCCAGATTGCCCCGCGCCTCGAAGGCGGGTTCGCGAAACTTGCAGACCTTCTGGATCCGGCCCTCGTTGTTGGTGAACGTGCCGGATTCCTCGCCATAACCCGCCGCAGGCAGGACGACATCGGCCAGGCTCGTCGTATCCGTGAGGAACGTGTCCTGCACGATCAAGAGATCGGCGGCCCCAAGCGCCCGCTTCACGAATGCCCGGTCGGGGTAGGCCATCAGCGGGTCGCCCCCGGCGATATAGAGCACGCCCATCCGCCCCTTGTCACAGAGCGCCAGCATGGCGTCGAAATCAGCACCCGGTTCGGACGGGATTTCGGCGCCCCAGGCCCGTCCGAGCGCTGTGCGCGCCGCATCATCGGCAACCCCGCGCAGCCCGGGCAACGCCCCCGGCAGGACCCCCATGTCCCAGGCGCCCATCTGATTGGCACGGTCGAAGAGGAACTGCATGGCCGGCGCCTTGCCGAGCGTGCGGAGCACCTGCAACAGATTGCTGAGCTGCTGCAGTGTCGCACGCGCCTGGGGTGACCTCAGGAGGTCGACGCTCACAAGCACGGTGGCGCTCCAGCCCTCGAGCAGGGCTGCGGCCAGACGGTCCGGCCCGTCACCGTCGGTGGTCGGTGCCGGCGCGCTGGCTGTCGCACCGATATCCGCCAATAGACCGCCGAGCCCGGTCCGACCGGTTGCCGCCAGCCTGGCCACCACCGCTGCGAGGCCCGCCGCCTCACCGTCCGGCGTAACGCGAACGACCGCCCGGGCATCGGCGTCCAGGCGGGACGGCCGCGCGGAGAGCATGAGCAACCCGGTGTGTCGCCGCCGCGCAGCGTCTCGCAGCAGGTATTCGGTCACGGGGTTTTCGTCGGTCACGTTGCCGCCGACGACAAACACGCAGCCGTTGCCGATCACCTCCTCCAGCGGTGCGCGGGTGTAGAAGCCCGTCACCAACGGGCGGAGCGCGTCGAACGGCGTGGACCAGCGCGACGCGCAGTCAATGTTGTTGGTCCGGAATACCGTCCGCATCAGCTTCTGGAACTGATACAGCATCTCGTTGGGCAGGCGAGGCGAGGCAAGCCCACCCGCAGCCTTGCTCTCGACGGCGGCCAAGCGTCGGCGCAGGGTGTCGCCCGCTTCGTCCCAGGAAACCGGAACCAGTGCGCCATCGCGACGGATCATCGGCCGCTTGATCCGGTCCCGGCTGGCGATGAAGTCGAGGCCGAAGCGCCCCCGCACGCAGAGTGTTTCGCGGTTGAGCCCATGCTCCCACTTCGAGCGGACCCGCATGAATTCGCCCTTGCGCGTGCCGACGGTCAGCTGGCAGCCGGTACCGCAGTGCGGGCAGACCGTGTCGGTCTCGACCAGATCCCAGGGGCGCGCCTTGTAGCGATAGGGGAAGCTCATCAGGGCGCCGACCGGGCAGACCTCGACGCAATTGCCGCACTGGTCGCAGCTCGCGAGACTGCCCTCGAAGCCGGTGACGGCGGTATCCATGCCCTTTTCAACGGTGCCCAGGGCGACCGCGCCGACGACCTCCTCGCACATCCGGACGCAGCGCTGGCATTGGATGCAGCGGTTGACGTTCATGATGATGACCGGGCTGAGGCGGATGTCCTCGGAGTGGAACACGCGCTTGGCATCGCGGAACCGGCTTTCGCGGGGCCCGTATGCCATCACCATGTCCTGCAGCTCGCACTCGCCGCCCTTGTCGCAGACCGGGCAGTCGAGCGGATGGTTGGCGAGCAGCATGTCCAGCATGGAAGAGCGCGTTTCGTCGATCAGCGGCGTGTTCGTCCGCACCACCATGCCGTCGGCGACCGCGGTGGCGCAGGAAGGCTGCAGGCGACGCTGTCCTTGGATCTCCACCAGGCACATGCGGCAGGAGGCCAGCGCCGGCAGCCGCTTCAGATAGCAGAAGGTCGGGATCTCGATGCCCAGACGCTCGGCGGCCATCAGCACCGTAGAGCCCGGCTCCACTTCCAGCGTTTGCTCGTCAATCGTGATGCGGACCATGGCTTCCTCGCGGCCGTCTCGCAGCGTGCGCCTCAATGAAACGGGCACCTCCGCTCCTTGATATGGGCGACGAATTCATGCTCGAAATGCGCCAGCGCCGCCCGCAGCCCCATCGCTGCGCCGTCGCCCAATGCGCAGAACGTGTTGCCGAAAATGCCCTTGCAGAGCGCCTCCAGCTGTTCGAGGTCGCCCGGCGTGCCCTGCCCCGCCTCGACCCGGCGCAGCACCTTCACGACCCAATTCAGCCCTTCGCGGCACGGGGTGCACTTGCCGCAGGACTCGTGGTGGAAGAACTCGATGATGCGGGTGGCGACCTTGACCATGCAGGTCGAGTCGTCGATCACGATCACCCCGGCCGAGCCGAGCATCGAACCGGCGGCGGCGAGCGAGTCGAAGTCCATCCGGACGTCCAGCCCGCGCTCCGGTATCAACGGCGCCGAAACCCCGCCGGGGATCACCGCCTTGATCTTGCGCCCCGGTGGCGGCCCGCCGGCGTGGTCCTCGACCAGTTCGCGCAGCGGAATGCCCATCGGCAGCTCGTAAAGGCCCGGCTTCAGCACCTGTCCGCTGAGGCAATAGAGCTTCGGGCCGGGGCTCCCCTCCGGGCCGATGCCACGGAACCAGCCAGGCCCGCGCGCCACGATATGCGGCACGCAGGCCAGCGTCTCGACGTTGTTGATGACGGTCGGGCTGGCGTAGAGCCCTTCAACCGCCGGAAACGGCGGCTTCAGGCGCGGCTGCGCCCGCTTGCCTTCCAGCGAGTCGAGCATCGCCGTCTCCTCGCCGCAGATATAGGCGCCGGCGCCGCAATGGATGTGCACGACGAAGCTGAAATCCGAGCCCAGAATGCGCGTTCCCAGATAACCCTTTGCATGGGCCTCGGCGATCGCCTGCTCCAGCCGCCGGATCGCCAGCACGTATTCCCCGCGGATGTAGACGTAGGCGGTTTCCGCCCCGATCGCGTAAGCGCTGATCGCCATGCCCTCGATCAGCTGGTGCGGGTCACGTTCCATGATGAGCCGGTCCTTGAAGGTGCCCGGCTCGCCCTCGTCGGCGTTGCAGCACAGGTATTTCGGCTTGCCGGCTCGCTTCGGCACGAAGCTCCATTTCATCCCGGTCGGGAATCCGGCCCCGCCGCGACCGCGCAGGTTGGATTGCTTGACGAGGTCGATGATCTCGTCGGGCGTGTGCTCGCGCAGCGCCTTCGCCAGCGCCTGATAGCCGCCGCCGGCCTCATAGGTCGCGAGCAGATGGCCATCCGGCACCTCCATGTTCCTGAGCAGGACCGGTTCGAACATGGCGCTACTTTCCCGCCGATCCGGCGGCGGCAAGATCCGCGTCCGTCGCTTGCTCCGCCGCTGCGCGCAGCCTGTCCAACAGCGCGTCGATGCGCGCGATGTCGAGGTTGCCGAGATAGTCGTCGCCGACCTGCATCACCGGGGCCATCTCGCAAGCCCCGAGGCATTCGACGGTCGAAAGCGTGAACAGCCCGTCCGGGGTCGTGCCGCCCCTCTCGATCCCCAGCACCGCCTCCAGATGCCCGAGCAGGTCTTCGGATCGGCGCAGCATGCAGGAGACGTTGTCGCAGAGTTGCAGGTGGAACCGACCCACGGGCGCGGTATGGAAGAGGGTGTAGAAGGTGGCCAACTCGTAGACCCAGATCCGCTCGACACCGAGGATGTCGGCGACCTCTTCCAACACCGGGCCGGGCAGATAGCCATATTCCTTCTGCGCGATCAGAAGTGCCGGCATGATCGCCGAGCGCTGGTCGGGATACCGCGCTGCGGCCGCCTCGATCTTTTCGCGCATGTTCATCGCATCCAAATCCCCGGCTACTTGTCCACCTCCGCCATCACAGGGTCGAGGCTGCCCAGCACGGCGATCATGTCCGCCAGGTAGCGCGCGTTGCTGACGCCGAACAGTCCCTGAAGGTTGACGAACGAGGGTGCCCGCACCTTCATGCGGAACGGTTTTTCGGACCCGTCGCTGACGATGTAGAACCCGAGCTCGCCCTTTGGCGCCTCGATCGCCGAATAGACCTCGCCCTTCGGCACCTTGAAGCCATAGGCCGACAAGTCGAAATGCTGGATCAGCGCCTCCATCGAGCAGTGCACCCTCTCCTTGTCCACCGGGAAAGCGATTGTCGGCATGTCGATCTGGAACGGGCCATCGGGCATCTGGTCGAGGCATTGTTCGATGATCCGGACGCTCTCGCGCATCTCCTCGACCCGGCAGCGCCACCGCGCGTAGCAATCGCCCTCTTCGCGGGTAATGACATTGAACGCGAGCCGGTCGTAGATTTCATAGGGCTCGTCGCGGCGGATGTCCCAATCCACGCCCGAAGCCCGCAGGTTCGGGCCACTGAGGCCAAGATCGATGCCGTCCTCGGCGGAAATCACGCCGATCCCCTGCGTGCGCTTCAGGAACACCCGGTTGTTCTCGATCAGCCGTTCATAGTCGCGGATCCGGTGCGGGAAGATGTCGCAGAACTCTCTGACCTTGGGGACGAACCCGTCGGGCAGGTCCTCGCGCACACCGCCGACCCGGCAGAAGGAGGTGTGCATCCGCGCCCCGCTGATCATCTCCAGCAGGTCCATGATCATTTCACGCTCGCGCATGGCGTAAAGCAGCGCGGTCATGGCGCCGAGGTCCATCGGCAGCGCGCCGGTGATCAGGAGATGACCGGAGATCCGCGCCAGTTCGGCCATGAGCACGCGGATATATTGCGCGCGGATCGGCGCTTCGATGCCGAGGAGCTTCTCCACCGCCAGTGCGAAAGCCAGGTTGTTCGACGGCGGGCAGAGGTAGTCGAGCCGGTCGGTGAGCGGAAAGATCTGGGTGTAAGTGAAGCTCTCGGCCAGTTTTTCGGTGCCGCGGTGGAGGTAGCCGATATGCGGGTCCACGCGCGCGACAACTTCGCCGTCCAGCTCCAGGACGAGCCGCAGCACCCCGTGCGTGCTGGGATGTTGCGGGCCGAGGTTGAGAAGCACCTCCCTTCTATCGGGTACTTCGCCGTCCGGCCTGGTCAGCTCCGTGACTTCAGTCATCTCAAGTCCCCGGCGGGAAACGGCCTCCTTGTGGAATGTTCCTGGTGGCGAGGTCGGGCTGCGTCGGCGGCGGGCCTTCCGCGCCAAACGGGTTCAGCGCGTCCTTGTAGCCCCGGAGCGGAAAATCCTTGCGCTGCGGGAAGCCCTCGAACCCTTCCCACATGTAGATCCGGCGCAGGTCGGGGTGGCCCTCGAACCTGATGCCGTACATGTCCCAGGCCTCGCGCTCGTGCCAGTTGGCGGTGCGCCAAACCCCCGTCACCGACGGGAGCCGCGGCGGATCGCCGAGGCGGCACTTGATCCGAACGCGCCATTTGTTCGGCAGCGAATAGAGGTGGTACACCGCCTCGTAGCGCGGCGCCTCGGGGTAATGATCGACGCCGCAGATGTCGGACAGGAAGTTGAGCCGCAGCGCCGGGTGCTCCTTCAGGAACCGGCAAAGCTCGACGATCAGTTCGGGCGGTGCCGCGAAGGCATGCACCCCATGCGCGAAGCCAAGATCCTCGATTGCATCCCCGAAACGCTCCGCGATCAGGGCACGGTTGAGGGGTGTCTTGACGCTCATGACGCCACGACCCGGCCGAGGGGCGTCCCGGCCAGCGCCCGGGATTTCCTGATTTTCTCCTGAAGCAGAAGGAAACCGTGCATCAGCGCCTCGGGCCGCGGCGGGCAGCCGGGCACATGCACGTCTACCGGCACGAAGGTCTCCGCCCCCTGCACGACGGCATAGGTATTGTAGACGCCGCCCGAGATCGCGCAGGTACCCATCGCGATGACCCAGCGCGGCTCCGGCATCTGGTCATAGAGCCGCCGCACCACGGGCGCGAATTTCCGCGTCACGGTGCCGGCGATGATCATCACGTCGGACTGGCGGGGTGAAGGCCGGAACACCACGCCGAACCGGTCGAGATCATAGCGCGCGCACCCGGCCGAGATCATCTCGATCGCGCAGCAGGCAATGCCGAAGGTCTCGGGCCACAGCGCCGATCTGCGGCTCCAGCTGATCACGCTGTCGGCCGTGGTGAACAGCACGCTCTCGCGGAATGGGTTGTTCATGCTTCCCATTCCAGCGCCCCCTTCAGCCAGGCGTAGGCGAAGCCCACCAGCAGCAGCAGCATGAAGACGAACATCTCGATATAGCCGATGAGCCCGATCTCCTTCATGACGACGGCCCAGGGAAAGAGAAACATCGTCTCGACGTCGAAGACCACCAACAGGATCGCGAGGATGAAGAACTTCACCCTGAAGCGCCCCCCGGCGGCCTCGCCCGCCGGGTCCATGCCGCATTCATAGGGCATGTTCTTCGCGGGATAGGGATTCGACGGGCGCAGTACTGAGGAGACAAGCAGCGTCACGGCCGCCACCAGAACAATTCCGGCGACCATAAGAAGAACCGGCAGGAACTCCATTCCAGTCATGTCGCAATTGCCCCGGTCACCTACCGCGGGCTTTGCTCAGGCCGTGACCCGATCCCTCAGAGATCGGTGATGCACGCCCGCGGGAAGCGCCTTGGGCATTCCTTTCTTGCACCGTAAAGGATATTCGGTCGGCCGGATCATTGCAAAGCCAATCGGCCAGCCGGTAGTGTCTCAGTTTGAAATTTGCCGGCCTTGACCGACCTGTCGCCAGGCGCTCGCAATCCCTATATGCTTAGCGGAAAGCATGGAGGTCGGCCGATGGCGGAGGTCTACGACGTTCTGGTCAAGGATTCCAAAACGCAGCATGAGGTGAAGGCGGCGCATAAGCGAACGGCCGAAGGGGCTCGTCTTCTGCGCGCCACGATCATCCCTGAAAGCGAGGAGGAGGTCGAGGCATCCTCGATTGATGAACAGGGTCGCTATGTGCCCGCGAAATCGAGAGCCTGACGAATGCCTAAAGGACCGAACGGCCAGAAGCGCCCCGGCGACGTGATTGGCGCCGCCATCATGGTCGCCAAGATTGCCACGGGCGAGATCGAAGAACCGACCGAGATCGATGACGGGAAAGACCCGGCAGCGAAGGCGCTCGGCAAGAAAGGTGGCGCCGCCAGGGTCGCGAAGCTTACGCCAGAAAAACGCACGGAGATCGCCCAAAAGGCAGCAAAAACTAGATGGAAAGCGTCCCCTGTTCTTTCTGAAGAAGAGTAGCGCGAGCCGCGTCATCTATCATTTTGCTTTGTATGCCTCGAATAATAACATATGGCTGCATCATAGGGTCGGCAAATCTAAAAGTCTGCTGGCGGTCTCCGCCTCTTTTTATAAGTACATTTCCGCCCTCATCAGATGAAAATCTGCGAAGATGCTTTTCGAAATGAGCTATTCTTTTTCTCTCTTTCATTATTGCACTATATGGCTCGACTACGTCATTGGCCGTGAAAAATCCTTCGTCATCAGTTCTTGCCAGTGCGCACGCCAATAGAGACTGCTGGAAGAAATTGTCCTGGTTGCTTCTGGTTGCTGTTCTGTAAGCATCTCGAAAAGAAATTTCCGTATCTTCGATAAATTTATCCATCGATGATTCAACATCATTGTTTGTGACCGTCGTCCGCCTGTTATCTATAGCATTTAGCGCAGCATGCTTTGATAATGTCTGAGTGAAGAACGGCAGGCCGCGAGACAGAGTTATGATTGTCCAAATGGCGTCCGCAGAAAATTGCATTATCGTTCTATTTGTCCTTTTTTGTATTATCTCTTTTAATTCGGAATCCGACATTCTACTCAAAGGTATTTGATTTATCGCTCTATAAACAGATTTGTGATCTTCTATAAGTTCTCCTATATTCTCGGCAACGCCTACCAGTATCACCGTAGTTGTTACGGCGAAGTCATAAAACTCCTTAATCAAATTTGCCGTGAGCGTTTTTGCGTCTTCGTCTCGAATTTCGTTGTATTCATCGATAATAATAATCGGCAAAGCATTCGCACCTATCTTCTGCAACTCCCTTCGAATCTGTGATGGCGTTACAGATTCGAAATTTGTTTCAAAAGCCACATATTGAGCCTTTCCAGAAGCCTCCCCCGTTGCTTTCAATTCCTCAAGCGCCCGAATCCATAAAGATGAAAATGTGTCATGAGGCCCGGCCTGCACACGCGCCACAATAAAACTTTTGAGAGTCTTGCTAAATCTCTTCCAGAAGATATTTGAAAGAGATGTCTTTCCAACACCGCGCTCGCCAAATAATACAACATGCTTTGATTTCTCAAGGACGGTCGTAAGTATTTTATCAACCTCTTTCGATCGTCCTGCGAACAAATCCTCTTCATCAATCGGCGCACCATCGAAAAGGCTCAAGATTTCGAATCTCAAGGAAAACCATTCATCGGCCGTGGTTGGACGCTTCATCGTGCTTTCCTGCGAGGGAAGTGGGCTGCTGATTTGTACCACAGGCGTTGACCAAATCAACCAAGGCGTTGACTGGAGCGGCTCATGCGTTGAGTAGATGATTGATGCTAAGCATAAAAGTTCATATTATAATGGGCATGAACAAGCTCTCTCTCGCCAAGCGCACCCAAATCCTTGCCATGCTGTGCGAAGGCTCGTCCATGCGGTCGATCTCCCGCGTGGTGGACGTGTCCATCAACACGGCGAGCAAGATCCTCGTGGAAGCTGGCGAGGCATGCTTGCCGCTGCATGACGAGACGGTGCGCGACGTGAAGGCGAGCCGCATGCAGTGCGATGAGATCTGGTCGTTCTGCTACGCCAAGGAGCGGACCCTGCCGACCGCCAAGGCCGCGACCGATGGCGCGGGAGACGTGTGGACTTGGACCGCGCTTGATGCCGATACCAAGTTGATCGTCTCGTACTTCGTCGGGGATCGCTCGGGGCAGTCGGCCATCGCGCTCATGGACGATCTTTGCGGCCGTCTACGCAATCGCGTCCAACTCACCACGGACGGCCACCGGGCCTATTTGGAAGCGGTCGAGGGCGCGTTCGGTGGCGACGTGGACTACGCCCAGCTTGTGAAGCTGTACGGCGAGGTCCCGCAGTCGTTCAAGGGCCGCTATAGCCCCGCCGAATGCTTGGGTGCGAAGAAGCATCGGGTGGAAGGCGAGCCGGATCTGGCGCACGTCTCTACCAGCTATGTCGAGCGCCAGAACCTCACCATGCGGATGTCGATGCGCCGGTTCACGCGGCTGACCAATGCGTTCTCGAAGAAGCTCGACAACCATATTCACGCGCTAGCGCTCTACTTCGCCTTCTACAACTTCTGCCGCATCCACAAGTCGCTGCGGGTGTCGCCCGCGATGGCGGCCGGTGTCAGCGATCGGCTATGGTCGATGGAAGATATCGTTGCGCTGATCGATGCGCGGGCCGAGCCCGTGAAGAGGCCGAGGACTTACCGGAAGGAGGCAATGAAATGAGACGCCTGATCGGAGCCTCGTTGCTTTTCATCGGCATTGTCCCGATTAGCGCCCTGCTCTTGCTGTATTTCCTCTGGGCGCGGCACATGTACACTGTTGGCATTTCTCCAGACACACGAACCGAATTGATCCTGATGGCCGTTGCGGATCTCGCTTGCCTCGGATCTGGCACCTACCTCCTGGCCAGCTCTCGAAAAATTTCAAACTGAGACACTACCGGCCAGCCGCCATCGCGGAGAGGTGTGCAAGCTTCAGAAACCACGCCGGAAACAGGCCGATGCCGATGGTGGCGGCGGCAGTGAGCGCGAGCGTGGCGCGGACCGCGGGCGTCAGCACCGGGTCGAACGCGCCGTCGGGTTCGCGCATGTAGATCACCATGACGATGCGGATGTAGAAGTAGGCGGCGACGGCGCTCAGTAGCACCGCGATCACCGCCAGCGTGACGAACCCCCGTTCGACGAGTGCCACCAGCACATAGAACTTGGCGAAGAAGCCGGCCGTCGGCGGGATGCCGGCCAGCGAGAACAGATAGAGCAGCATCAGGAGCGCCAGCGCGCGGTGCGACTTGGCGAAACCTGCGTAGTCCTCGATGACCTCGCCCGAGAAATCGCCGTTCCGCATCATGATGACGATGCCAAAGATGCCGAGGTTCATGAACGTGTAGATCAGCAGGTAGAGCATCACGCCGGAGATGCCGTCCGCACTGCCGGCCACCACGCCGAACAAGGCGAACCCGGCATGGGCGATGCTGGAATAAGCCAAGAGGCGCTTGAAATTGTCCTGCACCAGCGCCACGAAACTGCCGAGCGCCATGGTCACCACAGCAATGACCGCGACGATCACCCAGGCGTGCGAAGCAGCCACCAGCGGGTTGAGAAACACCCGCAAGATCACCGCGAAGCCCGCCGCCTTGGGGCCCACCGACATGAACGCGGTGATCGTCGTCGGCGCGCCTTCGTAGACGTCCGGCACCCACATATGGAACGGCACCGCGCCGACCTTGAAGACCAGCCCTGCGACGATGAAGACCACCGCCAGCAGCAATCCGGGATCGAGCCGATCGCCGGTCGCCGCCGCCGCCATCCCGTCCAGCTGCGTCGTGCCGGTGAGCCCGTAGACCAACGAGGCGCCGTAAAGGAAGATCCCGGTCGAGACCGCGCCAAGGATCACATATTTCAGCGCCGCCTCGTTCGACCGCCGTTCCCGCCGCAGGAAGCCGGTCAACACATAGGTGCAGAGCACCATCAGCTCGAGGCCGACATAGATCGAGATGAGATCGGTGGCCGAGGCCATGATCATCATTCCCGAAAGGGCGAACAGCAGCAGGACATAGTATTCGCTGCTCTCGATCTCTTCGATCTCGGCATATTTCCGCGAAAGAAGGAATGTCAGAACGGTGGTCAAGTAGAACAGCACCTTGAAGAAGACGGCGAAGCGGTCGGCGATGAACATGCCCGCGTAGGCTGGCCGCCCCTCGCCCGCCAGCATGAGTGTCGCCAAGGCGGCAATCAGCACGATCGCGACGGAACCGCAGACAAGGAGAGCTCCCTGCCCCTTGCGGACAAACTGTCCCAGGATCAGCAGGATACAGGCTCCGCCGACCACCACGATCTCCGGCAGGCTGGCGAGGATCGACTGGGACAGCGCAGCGGGGGTCATTGGCCGCGCCCCTCAGCATAGACCTGCGCCAGCAGATGCTTCACCGAGGCATCGATGATGCCGAGAAAGGGTTTCGGATAGAGCCCGACCCAGAGCACCAAGACGGCGAGCGGCAGGATCGCCGCCAGTTCGCGGGCATTCACGTCGCGGATCTTGAACCGCGCACTGACGCTCGCTGGACCGAGTGCCACTTTCCTATACATGCCAAGCAAATAGGCGGCACCCAGCAATGCCCCCAGAACGGCGGCCGCGCCGACGGCCAGGTTGGCCGCAAACCCGCCCGTGAGCACCAGCAATTCGCCCACGAACGAATTCGTTCCCGGCAGCGCCATCGACGACAGGGTGAACAGCGCCAGAAACGTCGTATAGACCGGCGCCGCCTTCATCAGCCCGCCATAATCCGCAATGCTCCGGGTATGGGTCCGCTCGTAGATCAGGCCCACGAACAGGAACAAGGCGCCCGTGGTGACGCCATGATTGAACATCTGCAGGATGCCGCCCTCGAGCCCGCGGCGGTTCAGCGCGAAAATCCCCAGCGTCACCAAGCCCATGTGGCTGATGCTGGAATAGGCCACCAGCTTCTTCAGATCGTCCTGCGCCAGGGCCAGCAGCCCGCCATAGACGATCGCAAGCGCCGAAAGGGTCAGCATCAGCGTCGAATAGTGCGCCGATGCCGCCGGGAGCATCGGCAGCGAGAACCGCAGGAACCCGTAGGCGCCCATCTTCAGGAGCACGGCGGCGAGGATGATGCTGCCCGCGGTCGGTGCCTGCACATGAGCGTCCGGCAGCCAGGTGTGGACCGGGACCATCGGCACCTTGACGGCGAAGGCGATCAGGAAGGCGAAGAACAGCCAGGACTGAACCCGGAACGGCAGATGCTGCTGGGTCAGGACGAGGATATCGAAGGTCCCGCCGTGCAAGTAGAGCACGATGATGCCGATGAGGAACAGGAGGCTGCCCACCAGCGTGTAGAGGAAGAACTTGAACGCCGCATAGACCCGGCCGTCGCCACCCCAGACGCCGATGATCACGTACATCGGGATCAGCATCGCCTCCCAGCAGACGTAGAACAGGAACAGGTTGAGCGCGCAGAACACGCCCAGCATCAGCGCCTGCATGGCCAGCAGACTGATCATGAATTCCTTCACCTTGCGATCGATCGCGACCCACGAGGCGAGCACGCAGATCCAGCCCAAGAGCCCGGTCAGGAACACGAAAAGCGCGCTAATTCCATCGACGCCAAGCGCGTAAGTGATGCCGAGCGCGGGCACCCACGGACGCGCCTCGGTGAACTGCAACTCGTGGGTCGTGGTGTCAAAGCCGGCCAGCATCGCGAGGCAGAGAGCAAAGTCGAGGACGGTGACGCCAAGGGCCGTCCACCGCACCGCGTCGTCGCTGCGGAGAAGCATCAGGACCGCTGCCCCGGCAGCGGGCAGGAACACGATGAGGCTGAGCAGAGGAAGCGACGCCACCCCCTTAACGCCACACCACGGCGAACACGGCGGTAGCCGCGATCACACCCGCCATCATCGCCAGCGCGTAGTGGGTCACGACGCCGGTCTGGAGCTGCCGGAGCGCCCGGCCGCCGCGCAGGGTCGCACGGGCGACGCCGTTCACGACGGCATCCACACCGTTGAGATCGACCCACAGTCCGGCCCGCGCCGTCCGGTGCAGGAAGGGCAGCGCCGCCGTCTCGGACACGTCGCTCACCGCCTTCTCGTAGCTCGCAAGCGGCTTTTCGGCGAGCCACATGAACTGCCGCGCTCCCTTGCGGTAAAACCAGTCGGTGTCGATGCTGATCGTGTTCTCCGGATCGAGCGACCTAAGGAACAGCACGAACCCCAAGGCGGTGAACATGAGCACGCCGAGGCTCTCGACGACATGGACGCCGGTGTAGGGTTCGAAGTCGACCGGATAAGGCAGAAGCGCGTAAAGCCGCTGGGGGAACAGCCCGATCGCGATGCAGAGCGCCGCCGCCATGCCCATCGCGACCAGCATGTTGCGGGGCGGCTCCCGCGCCACGAGTCCCCTGTCCGTGCCGAAGAACATGTAGTACGGGAGCTTGAGCCCGGTGTGCAGGAACGTTCCCGACGATGCCATCGTCAGCGCCAGAACCACGAGCGCGCGGTGATCCTGTGCGGCGGCCGCTATCACCATCGATTTCGTGACGAAGCCCGAGAAGAACGGAAATGCCGAGATCGCGAAGGCGCCGACCATGTAGAGCGCCACAGTCCATGGCATGGTCCGGTAGAGCCCGCCGAGCTCGGTGAGCTTGCGCCGCCCGGTGACATGGATCACCGCCCCCGCCCCCATGAAGAGGAGCGCCTTGTAAAGGATGTGTGCGAAGGCATGGCTGGCCGCGCCGTTCACCGCCATCTCGGTGCCGATGCCGACGCCCGCCACCATGTAGCCGACCTGGCTCACGATGTGATAGGCCAAAAGCCGCCGGCAATCGTTCTCCAGCACGGCGTAGACGACGCCGTAAAGCGCCATCACGGTCCCGAACCAGACCAGCAGCTCGGTCCCCGGAAAGGCCCGCGCCAGCACATAGACGGCGGTCTTGGTGGTGAAGGCGCTCATGAACACCGCCCCGGTGACGGTCGCCTCCGGATAGGCGTCGGTCAGCCAGGCGTTGAGTGGCGGCACGGCGGCGTTGAGCATGAACCCGGCAAGGATCAGGTAGCCGCCGACGCCGGCGCTCCCCTCGATCGGGCCGAAGAGCAGCGAACCGGTCGCGAGCCCGTGGAGGATGACCCCGCCGAGCAGGACGACGCCGCCGGTGACATGGACCATGAGATAGCGGAACCCGGCGCGGATCGCCTGCCTGCCGCGCTGGGCGAAGACCAGATAGGCAGAAGCGAACGCCATGCCTTCCCAGAACAGGTACAGGGTCAGGTAGTCGCCGGCGAACACCACGCCGAGCGCGCAGCCGACATAGACGAACGCTGCCACATGCTGGCCGGCGTCCGTCAGGTGCAGCGCGTAGACCGTGCCGATCAGCGCCATGATGGTGAAGACGATGGCGAAAACGATGGCCAGCTTGTCGACCTTCGCAATCAGGATGTCCTGCCCGATGAACCGCGCAGCACCGTAGCTGCCCGGCTGCATGGTGAGCACGGCCAGGATCGTCAGTGCCGGGATCAGCAGCAGATAAGCCGTGCGGGCCGATCCCTTCAGGAAGGGGATCGGCAGGGCGCCAAGAATGAACAGCAGGGCGGGATGGATGAAGTCAGTCATAATAGTCCTCGCGCCGCATCAGGCCAGCCTGATGGCCGAGGAACTTGGACACGAAGATCAGCAGCACGCAGGAGCCGAAACCATAGACGGCCGACCAGCCCGGCAGGCGGTCCCACAAATATTCGGCGGGCTCGCGAAACACCAGAAAGTCTGCAATGACGATCAGAACGAGCGCCAGATAGAACAGCTGGCGCCGTCGCCTAGCATGTTTCCCTTCACCAAAGAAATAGACGACGCGTTTGATCATCTGATCACTCCGTACGCCAGAGTGAGGAAATAGTCGGGAAAGACGCCCATCAACACCGACAGGATGGCGGTCGCGACCAACGGGATGGTCATCATCGGATTTTCCCGGACGGGCTTAGAGTTCTCGGGCGTAGAGTTCTCGGGCGTAGGGTTCTCGGAGGGCTGCGCCCCGAAAAAGGCGACATAGCTCACCGGCAGGAAATAGGCGGCGTTCAGGACTGAACTCACCAAGAGCACGATCGTGAACGCGGTCTCCCCGGCCTCGACCGAGCCCAGCGCCAGATACCACTTGCTGACGAAGCCCGCGGTCGGCGGCATTCCGATCATGCTGAGCGAGGCGACGAAGAACGCCCCCATCGTCCAGGGCAGCCTGCGGCCGATGCCGGCCATGTCGCCGATGTTCCGCTTGCCCGATGCGCAAAAGATCGACCCGGCGCAAAAAAACAGCGTGATCTTGGAGAAGGCGTGCGCCGCAATGTGGATGATCCCGCCGGCCATCGCGACCGGCGATGACAGAACCGCGCCAAGCACGATGTAGGAGAGCTGGCTGACCGTCGAATAGGCGAGCCTCGCCTTCAGGTCGTCCCGTGTCAGCGCGTAGACGGACGCCATCAGGATCGTGAACGAGACCAGATAGGCCGTAGCAATGCCGAGCCCCAGTCCGTGCACCAGCCCGGTGCCGAAGACATGGAACACCACCCGCAGCACGCAGAACACGCCCATCTTGACCACGGCCACCGCATGCAAGAGCGCGCTGACCGGTGTCGGCGCCACC
The DNA here is from genome assembly GCF_014643535.1 of Aliidongia dinghuensis. NCBI lineage: Bacteria > Pseudomonadati > Pseudomonadota > Alphaproteobacteria > Rhodospirillales > Dongiaceae > Aliidongia > Aliidongia dinghuensis. The sequence continues at coordinate 114,645 of NZ_BMJQ01000019.1, forward strand.
ATTGCGGCAGGGAGCCAGGCGTGCATCGGCATCACCGCGGCCTTGGCGAAGCCGAAGAGATAGCAGAAATAGACAACCGTCAGCAGCGCCGCCGGGGCATCGACCCGCGCCAGCAGGCCTCCCGCCACAAAGTCGAGCGAGCCCGCGAGCTGGTAGGTCAGCGCCAGCGCCGCGAGCAGCACGCTTTTCGACGCGCCCATCAGATAGACGAGGTACTTGCGGCTGCCCCTCCATCCCTCTTCGTCCTCGTGGTGGTAGACGAGCGGATATGTCACGAGGCTGAGCATCTCGTAGAAGATTACCAGCGTGAACAGATTGGCGGCGAAGGCGCCCCCGATGGCCGCCGCAATGCTGGTGGCGAAGCAGGCAAAGAACCGGGTCTGCGCGTGCTCCTTCAGATGCCGCATGTAGCCGATCGAATAGATCGCCGCCACGACCCACAGCAGCGACGAGACGGTGGCAAACACCATGCCGAGCGCATCGGCCCGAAACGCGAAATCGATCCCCGGCAGAATCTCGAACAGGCGCAAATCGACCGTCCCGCCGGCCAACACTGTGGGCGCCATCGAGGCGACAATTGCGAACGTGGCAAGAGCCGCCAACGGCGAGACCACATCGCGAAGCGTCTCGCGATGGTTCAGAAGCAGAACCGCGACGGCCGCCAGACCAGCTACCGCGACAGCGAGCAGGGGCCGGATCGACATCACCGGGTCCAATTCGCTATCCTTTCATCAGGGTCACGTCGTCGACCTTGAGGGTGGATTTGTTCCTCACGAGGGCGACCAGGATACCGAGGGCGATGGCAACTTCCGCCGCGGTGATCGCGATGACGAAGATCGCGAAGATCTGTCCGCGCAGGTCGTCGTAGTAACGCCCGAAAGCGATGAAATTGATGTTGACCGAGTTGAGCAGTAGCTCCAGCGACATCAGCACGACCAGGATGTTGCGCCTGAGCAGCACACCCGCCGCTCCGATCACGAATAGGACCGCTCCGAGCACGATCTGCCACCAGAGCGGTACCATCACTTAGGCTCCTTCCGTGCCAGCACGATGGCGCCGACCAGGGCCGCCAGCAGAATGACGGAGGCGACTTCAAACGGCAGAAGATAGTCGGCGAACAGCGTCGTGCTGAGCTGCCTGATGTCGCCGGCGGTGCGCGTGGCAACGGGTTCCGTGACCGAAAAGCGGTCGCTCGAGAGCACCAGCACAAGCATCTCGCCCCCTAGCAGGACGAGCAGCACCAGAGCCGGCAGGTTACCGCCCGGCAAGAACCGCTGAAACACCGCTTCGCGCACGTCGATCATCATGATCACGAATAGGAACAAGACCATGATCGCGCCGACATAGACGAAGATCTGGATGACCGCGAGGAACGGCGCCTCGAGCAGGACGAAGATTCCCGAGATCGGCAGGAAACACGCCATCAGCGCCAATGCGCTGTGGACCGGATTCCGCGCCAGGACCACGGTCAGCGCCGTGATCACGGAGGCCGCTGCGAACAGAAGGAAGAACCCCTGATCCATCGACACGACCCTCCGACGCGAAAGGTCCCACGGAGCGACGCGGCCGAGCGTGGCGTAGCCGCGCAGCTGGGTTGAAAATTGTGCCCCAGTCTCGGTTTTCTCTCAAGATTGTCGTGGCTTGCGGTTTAAGGTCTGATGGGCGCCTTATGAGACACTCGAGCCGGCCCCAACTGAGGGCCAGGCCGAAATTCCGACCACGACCTTTGTTCCGGCGATCTACGGTGCGGACCCTGGGCATGTGATGGATCATCGACATTCTGACGAGCGCGGCGCGGCAATCGCGAGAGAGCGCTGGAGCAGCATGCGCTGCTCGACGGGGCCTAGCGTGCCGATCTGGCCGGCCATGGGTATCGGGACGTCGCCGCCGTTGAGCGAGGGGCGATGCTACTGGCGGACGGGAAGATCCCGCTCATGGGCGTGGAGGCGATCGACCAGCCTGGCCAGTGCCAGCCCGTCGTGATCGAGCGAAAGGCCCCGCATAGCGCGAGCCCCGCGAGGCGACGGAACGTGCTCCGGACCGAGGTCGCGAGCTCAATGGGCAGGCGCTGCGCGGTGCGGTTCACGACCGGGCTGCGGAATTTGAGATCCGCGCCGCTCGCGGACTCCGCCAGTGTCATCCCCCCTCGATGCGGGTCACCCTAGCTGCGCCCGATCGCCATGACGACCCTCGCGGCAATCCTGACGCTCATGTCGCTTGCGCTCAGGTTTGATGAGGGTTCGGCCATACAGCAACCCCTCCGCGGTCGCGATCATCGCCGGCCTCGTCCTGCAGTTTCCATTGGCGCTGCTGGTGATGCTAGCGCCGATCGGGTTGGCCGGCCGGGTCGGCACGGCGAAGCCGCAAGCGGCTTGACGCAACCGGCGTCACATTACCGATCGCCAATCCGCCGGTCACACTGCGGCAATGTGTCATGGGGCATACTCCAGCACCGCTTGCAGGCGGCCAGGGGTGAATGCTTTGGGGCACAGGATTTGATCGAACTCGCGGCGCTGCCGGATTACTACAACGACGACTATGTCCTGCTGTCCGACATCATGACGCCGGCGGAGAAGACCCAGGCGGAAGTCGCCTATATCAGCCGCATGCTTCAGGTCGGGCTCGGCACCAGAATCCTCGACCTCGGTTGCGGGTACGGCCGCATTGCTCATGAGCTTGCGCTGGCCGGCGCGGTCGTCACGGGCATCGACCTCGTGCCAGCGATGATCGAGAAGGCGCGCAGCCGGGCCGAGCGGGACGGCCTGTCGATCGACTATCGGATCGGAGACATGGTCCGGCTCGTCGGCCTGAGCGGCTTCGATGCCGCCATCATGTGGTTCTTCTCGTTCGGCTACGGCGACGACCGCAACCACGCGAAAATCCTGAAAGCGGCATGCGGCGCGCTCAAGAAGGGCGGCTTTCTGCTGTTGGACCAATACAATACCCATGTGCTGGCGGCCGAGAACCATCCGAGCCTCGTGGATCGGGGCGAGAGCCTTGTCATCCACAAACCGGTCCCCGATCTCGAAGCTGGCCGCTGGGGCGTGGAGCGCGTCGTCGTCAAGGATGGGACCATCCATCGGTCGCGATTCTCCTGCCGCTGCTACACGCCGCCGGAGCTTCGGGCCATGTGCCTGGCCGCGGGGTTCCGAGACGTCCGGTTCGTGAGCGAAGAGTCGAATGAATACCTGCCAGCGAGCCGCAAGCTCGTCGCGATCGCGCTGAAATGAGGGCCTGACCGGTCGCCGGCCAACATTCATTTTTGGTCATCTTCCCGGCTTCTCGCCCGAACTTAACGCAGCCGTCAAATCCCAGCGGCAAAATGGTTGCTGACCCGGCTCAATCTGACCGATCCGGGCTCCATGATTTTGACGCCATGGGGCGACCTTCTGCTCGACGATCAGGGCGACGGGGGAAGAACAAGCCTCGTGACGCTCGGCGTTCGCAAACTCGGAGCTGGAAGCGGAACGGCCGCTTTCGCGAAGAGTGCTGCTGCGGCTAAGCGACCATGATGGGCGCGAAGCCGCCATGGTCCCCCGAACGACGAACGTCAGGACAGCACCACTCAAGGTGCTGAAGGAAGGGCAATGCCGTCAACAATGCCGCTGGGCCGACTTGTTGCAGGCCCGGCACCCGAACGCGGTTCTGTCCGGAGCTGCCGGGCGGCGCCGGCCGCATCGGCGCGCATTCCCGATTTGTCTCCTAAACGTGGTTTTCTGCCCGCTCTACGGCGTCACCCCTACCCATGCGATCGCACGTGCCGATTCTCCGGCCGCGTCAGCCCCAGATGGTCGCGCAGCGTCGAGCCCGTGTAGTCGGTGCGGAACAGCCCGCGTTCCTGCAGGATCGGCACGACCAGGTCGACGAAATCGTCGAGCCCGCCCGGGAAATAGGGCGGCATGATGTTGAAGCCGTCGGCGGCACCGCCGACGAACCAGGCCTCGAGCTGGTCGGCAATCCGCTCGGGCGTGCCGCGCACCATCCAATGGCCGCGCGCGCTCGCCACGATCGCGACCAGCTCGCCCAAGGTCAGGTTTTCGCGCCGCGCCAGATCCGCCAGCAGCTTCGACCGGCTCCGGAGCTGGTCCGACAGGGGCAGCTCGGGCACCGGCCCGTCCATCGGATAGCCCGAGATATCGTGGCCGAGCCGTTCCGAGACGAGTGCCAGCGAGGCTGCCGGATCGGCCCAGCTCTGCAGCAGCTTGAGCTTGTCGAGCGCCTCCTGCTCGGTCCGGCCGATGACCGGGAACACGCCCGGCATGACATGAAGCTGGTCCGACCGCCGGCCATAGCGTGGCAGGCGCGCCTTGAGCCCGTCGTAGAACGCCTTCGCCTCCTCGAGGTCCGCCTGGGCCGTGAACACCACGTCGGCGGTCTCGGCCGCGAGCTCCTGGCCGGGATCGGACGAGCCGGCCTGGATGATGATCGGATGGCCCTGCGGCGGGCGCGAGCTGTTGAGCGGGCCCTTGACCGAGAAATACTTGCCCTCGTGCTCGAGCAGATGGAGCTTGCTCGGGTCGAAATAGGCGCCGGTCGACTTGTCCATGACGAAGGCGCCGTCCTCCCAGCTGTCCCACAGTCCCTTGGCGATCTCGACGAACTCGCGGGCGATGGCATAGCGCTCGTCGTGCTCCGGATGGGCGCCGCGCGAGAAGTTCGCCGCCGACCGGGCATAGGAAGTCGTGACCACGTTCCAGCCGGCCCGGCCCTGGCTCAGATGGTCGAGCGAGGAGAAGGCGCGCGCGACATGGAACGGCTCGCCATAGGTTGTCGACACGGTCGCGGCGAGGCCGATGCGGCTGGTGCTCATGGCGAGGGCCGCGAGCAGCGTCATCGGCTCGAACCGGGCGACCATCGAAGGGTGCGCGTCCTTCCCCGTGGTGAGCCCGTCGGCCAGGAAGAACAGGTCGAACTTGCCGCGCTCGGCCGTCGCGGCGATGCGCTTAATGAGATCGAGATTCTCGCTGCCGGCTTCGGCGTCCGGCAGCCGCCAGCCGGCCACGTGGTGCCCGGCCGCCTGGACGAAGACGCCGAGATGCATTTGCCGCTTGGGTTCGGTCATGGATCGCTTCGCTTTCTCAGAGGGAAGGCACGGTGTTCAGCAGGGAGATCAACGTCCGGAGATCGTCCGTTGACCGCATGGTCCGCACCAGGTCGGGCAGCCGCTCGAGTGCCGGATCGCCGCCAACCGCATCGCGGAACTTGGCCCGCAGGTCCTGCGCGCCCCGGATCGAGGCGACCCGACGCACGCGGCGCGTGCCGTCGGTGAGATCGATCTCGACCACGCTGAAGCGGGTCGCGGGATCGTTCGACATGCGCGGCGCCGTCTCGTCGTGCCGGCGCTCGACCCGCGCAAGAAGCGCCTGGACATCGGGGCGGACAGGCTGGTCGTCAAAGGTCTCGACGCCGAGCTTGCCGTCAATGAGGGCCGAGGCCACGACATACTCGACGCTGAACCGGCCATCGACGCCGGTCGTGGGCTCGCGCACGGTCAGTGCCGCGTCGCCGCCCGGCGGGAAGGTCACGGTGATCCGCTCGATCGCCGGCACGTCGATCGGCGCCTCGGCCAGGAGGTCGAGTGTCGCCTCGGCCGCGCAATGGGTCGCCGTGCAGCAGGCGAATTCCTTGAAGATGAGGCCCGGTTTCAGGATCTGCCACGGCGCGCCCCAATCGGCGACTGCCCGTTCCGGCGCCTCGGCACCGGCGCCGAACACGGACAGGAAATCGATCGGCCCGTCGAGGATGCCGGCGGTCCCGGCGAGCCCGGCTTCGGCCAAAAGTGCTGCGGTCAGGCCGGCGCGCGCCGCGAGCCCGGCGTGGAGCGGCTTCGCATCTGTGCCGAATTGGGCGCGCAGGCCGGCCGACTGGGTCGCTGCCAAGCCCAGCGCCACGGCGATGCGCTGCTCGCCCAGGCCGAGCAGCCGGGCGGCCGCCGCGGCCGCGGCGATGGTGCCGAGCGTCGCCGTGCTGTGGAATCCCAACTCGTAGTGCCGGCTGCCGAGCGCCAGGCCCAGCCGCGCCATGGTTTCGAGCCCGACCAGATAGGCCGCGAGGAAGTCGGTGGCACTGGCGTTCGTCCGGGGGACGATCGCCAGCAGCGCCGGCAGGATCACCGTGCTGGGGTGCCCGCGCACGCTCGCGTGTACGTCGTCATAGTCGAGCGCGTGGCCGGCATGGCCGTTGACCAGCGCCGCCGTCGCGGCGTCGACGCGCTCCGGCCGGCCGATCAGCGCGGCCTCGCCCTGGCCCGCCAGCGGCGCGAAGGTGCGCCAGACGGTTGCCGTGCCGGCATCGCAGGCGCCGGGGAAGGCGCAGGCGAGGAAGTCGAGCACGGCGTCGCGCGCTGCCTCGGTCGCCTCGACCGAGGCAGTCGGATCGGCAGTCGCAATGAGCCGCGCCAAGCGGGCAGTGAGGGTCATGGGCGGGGTGCTTTCGTTCGCGACGGCTGGTGCCGGCATCGCGCCGGCGTCCAGCTCCTTGATGCCCAGCCCTTTGATAAAGGCGCGGGTGCGCGGGCTGGCAGGGTTGTGGAAGATCGAGCGTGCCGAGCCGCGCTCGACGATTTCGCCATGCTCGGTGAAGACGATCTCGTGACTCACCTCCTCCGCGAAACGCATCTCGTGGGTGACGAGGATACAGGTCAGGCCGTCCTTGACCAGATCCCGGATGACCGCCAGCACCTCGCCCACCGTTTCCGGATCGAGCGCCGACGTCACCTCATCGAACAGCACGAGCTCCGGCCGCATGGCGAGCGCCCGGGCGATGGCGACGCGCTGCTGCTGGCCGCCCGAAAGCTGGCCCGGATAGGCGTGTTCCTTGCCGGTGAGCCGCACACGGTCGATGAGCGCGCGGGCTCGTGCCTCGGCGTCGGCCTTCCGCTCGCCCAGGATCCGGACCGGCGCGATCGTGATGTTGTCGAGCACGGAAAGATGCGGGAACAGGTTGTACTGCTGGAACACGAAGCCGATGCGCTTCCTGAGCGCCACCCGCTCCGCCTCCGTCTTCAAGCCGTGCACCGCGGTTTCGCCGACGAAGATCCGGCCGCGCTCCGGCACGGCCAAACCATTGATTGTCCTGAGGATCGTCGATTTGCCCGAGCCGGACGGCCCGATGATCGACACGACCGCGCCGCGGCGCACGTCGAGCGTGATGCCATTCAGGATCTTGTGGGCACCGTAGGACAGGTGCACGTCCTCGAGGCTGACGAGCGGCGCGTCGACGGCGGCGGCTTGCGACATGGGCGATGGGTTCCCTTACGGCCGGTCAGCGACGGTCCAGCCGGCGTTCGAGCCAGCGGACGAAGCGCGCGATCGGGTAGCAATAGACGAAGAACCAGCCAAGCACGGCGAGATAGACCGCAACGGTGAAATCCATGCGCTGGACCGCCGTCGTCGCCTCGGTCGCGGCCTCGAGCAGGTCGTGCACGCCGACCAGCGAGGCGAGCGTGGTCGCCATGGCGATGGTCGAATAGAGGTTCATCCAGGGCGGCAGCGCGCGCTTCGCGCATTGCGGCAGGATGATCCAGCGGAAACTCTGGGACCGGGTGAAGGCGAGCGACGCCGCCGCATCCCACTGCGCTGACGGGATCGACTGGATGGCACCGCGCAGCAGCTCCGCCACCTGGGACGCCGCCGGCAGCGCCAGGCCGATCATCGCCTTCGCCCAATCCGGAAAGGCGATGTGCCAGGGGCCGAGGCTGATCTCGAACGGAAAGACGTAGGTGGTCGCGAACAGCACGACCAGGATCGGCGCGTTGCGGAACACCGTCACGAAGCCCTCGGCCGGCAGCCGCAGCGCCACCCAGGACGAGAGCTCCATCAGTGCGAGCGCCGTGCCCGCCGCGGTGCCGAGGCCAACGGCGCCGAGGCTGATCGCCACGTTGAGCGCGAAGCCCATGGCCAGGTGCGGCAGCCATTGCAGCATGAGGCTAAGCAGCGCCGGCATCTCCAGCCCGGCCACCCATGCGGCACTCGCGGCGAGCACAACGCCCGCGACGACCGCGAGCCTCCCGGTGGGCAGGCGGCGGGGGCGCGGCAGCGCGCCCGCCTCTTCAAACGCCATGGCCGGGGATCCTGACGCGCGCCTCGAGCCAGCGGCCGGCGCGCGACACGATGAAATTAAGCGCGCCGAACAGGAGCAGGATGAACAGCATCAGCTCGACTACATTGTCGTGCTGCGTCCAGATCATGATCGAGGCGTAGGTGATATCGCCGACGGCGATGGCCGAGCCGATCGCGGTCAGCTTGATCAGGTTGACCAGATTGTTGACAAGCGCCGGCAGCGCCACGCGGAACGCGATCGGCAGCTCGATGCGCCACAGGACCTGGGCCCGGCCGAACCCCAGCGCCCTCGCCGCCTCCCGGGTCGGCTCGGGCACTGCCTCGACACCGGCGCGCAGCGCCTCCGCATGAAAGGCGCCGATATGAAGCGCTATCACCAGCACGCACCAGAAGAAGGGCGTCAGCGGATTATGCTCGGCACCGCCCAGTGCGGCGCTCACCAGCATGTTGAGGGCCAGGAACGCGCAATCGAGCTGGACGAGCGTCGGCGTCGAACGGGTCAGCTCGATGAAGGCGCGGCTTGGGCCGGCAAGCCAGTACCATGGCGAGCGCAGCGCCAGGACCAGGACGAGCCCGGCCGCGAGGCTCGCGGGAATCGTCACGGCCGCGAGCTCGAGCGTCGTCCGGATGCCGTCGAGCCACATGCCGCGCTCGTAGGCGCTGGCGAGGAACGAGAAATTGAATCCCAGGCTTCGGGCAGCCGCGACGAAGCTCTTGATGAGCGCCTCGATCATCGGACGACGCCCGAGGACATCACGGCGCCGCCTTGAGCTTGGCCTCCAGCGCCAGCACGTAGGAGCTGACAGCAAGCTTGTTCTTGCGCGCCGTCTCGACCAGCCAGCCGCTGCGGTAGAGGTCCTTCATGATGCCGTCGAGCCGTGCCGCCGTGTCGGTTTCGCCCTTGCGCAGCCAGATGACCGAATCGGACGGGATGAGCTCATCGTCGAACGGGACCTCGTAATCCTTCCACTCGTCCGGATGGTCGGCGACCATCAGCTTGACGGTGGCGCCGGTATGGACGGCGGCGACGCAATTGCCGCCCTTGAGGGCCAGGAGCGATTCCGACTGGCTCGGATAGCCCTTCGGCAGGGCGCCGTAGGTCTCGGCCAACGGTGCCGTATAGTTGCTGCCCTGGGACACGCAGACCGGCTTGCCCTTGAGGTCGGCCCAGCTCTTGATACCGCTCGCCTTGCGCACGACCGCGGCACCGCCGCTCTGTTCGTAGGGGGTCGGCACAAAGGTCAGGATCTCGGCCCGCTCCTCGGTCCATTGCATGTTCGCCAGCAGAAAATCGACTTTGCCCTGCTGCAGGAACGGCACGCGGTTGGGCGGCGTCACCGTGACGGTCTCAAGCTTCACGCCCAGCTGATGGGCGATCTCCTCTGCCAGATCGAGATTGAATCCGACCTGCTGATGCGTTGAGGGATCGATGAAGCCGTAGGGCGGACCGGACAGGATCACGCCGGCGACGATCACGCCGCGCGTCTTGACCTTGTCGAGCGTCGCGTCGGCCCGCGCCTGCGATAGGGACGCATCCAACAGGGACAGGGCCGCCAGCCAGGCCAGGGCACAGAGCGACCACCTGGCCGCGTGTTCGCCGATCCGCATCCGCTTAGCGCTCCATCAAAGCAGCCTGCCCCCGCAGCACCGCACATCTTCAATGGGGCGGAACGCTAAGCCCCGCTCATTCACTCATAAAATGTAAATCTCGCATAGCTCCATCCACATAAAATTTGTGAATTCTAAGTTTTAACGTGATTACAACGTATTTTAGGCCTTGCTCGGAATTTTGTGCGACATCGATGAAATCGATCGTCATTTCCTCGAGATCCAGCTTCGTCGAGGCGTTCGAGGCTGTGCGAACTTATCTGTCTCGGTTCAGGGGGCCACCCCAAAAGGATCGAACGGCGCGTCCGTGATGAGGCCCATTAGCGAGCATGCGCTACGAACTAAGCTTGGCAGGTCACACGCGGGGTCCAGCGGCGGGGATTGGCCGTGAGCCGCCGGTCTTCTTTGGAAGCATATGGCCCCCGCCCGGTTGCAATCGGGCGGGGGCCATGTACATCACGCAGGTCATCAGCGCGACGCTCTCAGGAAGTGGTCATTTTCCACTGGCGAAGAGCGGCGTCATCGCGACGACACCGGCGCCTTCATCGGCCGCATGGCCGAGGAAAGGGCTGAGGCCGAAGGCCGCCTCGGTCGTGCGCAGCAGCGAATAATGATTGTACGGCGTCGGGTCCGAGAGCCCGCGTGGCCCGTGATTGGTGATGACGATGGTCGGGATGCGGCCGCCGCCGAAATTGGCGGCGCTCCTGGGATCGCTGGCGCAGCAGCCCTGCGGCTGGGCGGCACCGTCCTTCGGATGGTGGTCTTCGTCGAAGGTCACCACGATCGCGCTGTTCTCGCGGGACTTCCAGATGCGGGACCGCATGATCCGGGTGACGAGATCGGCCGTGACCTTGTCGCCGCGCCGTATCCGGCCGGAAAGATTGCCTTTCCGGCAATCGGCCGGGATGTTCGGCCCCTCGTCCAGCCCATGCATCTCGTTGCACTGGTTGGGCACGATATGGGCATAGGCAGGCAGGCTACCCGCCTTGAGGTCGCGGCCCAGCTGGTCGAAGCCGACGATCTTGGCGGCGCGCACCGGGTCGTCCTGGACTGATCTGAAGTTCATGAAGCCGTTGTGCTTCATGGCATAGAGTTCGGCCGGCTTGCCCGGCACCGGCTTGTCGAGCCGGGGCCAGCGGACCGCGTCCGAGCCCGGCGCCGGAATGTCCTCGAAGTAGCCTTTCCAGGTCAGGCCCTTGGCCTCGAGCTGCGCCATCAGGCTGGGAGCCGTGACGGTGTGATCCACATAGTCGGGCCGGTCCGACTTCTCGCAGGCCAGGTCTTTGACGCCGGGCCGGCAGAAATTGGCGTCGTCGTCATGGATGCCGAACGTGTCCCCGCCCAGGAGCGCGATGTAGTTGCCCTCGCTTGGATGCACCTCGCCATAGAACTGCGTGGCAAGGCCGTATCGCCCGGCGAGGCGGGTGAGGTTCGGCGCGTCTGGGCTGCCGATGATCCGATCGAAGCCCTGGTTCTCCTCGATGATGACGAAGATATGGGCATAGCGCGGCATCGGCGCCTCGGCCGCCCCTAGAGGGGCGGCTCCAGCCATCATGCCCAGGGTCGCGGCGGCAAGCGCCAGACGGCGCATCAAAACGACATCCTGAGGCCGGCGGTGTAGGTCGCGTCATAGACCTCGCGCTGGATCGGCCGGTTGCCGCTCGATCCTTCGGTGAATTTCAGCGGCGTGTCGGTCAGGTTCTTGGCGTTGAAGTAGACCTGGAAATTCTTGGTCAGCTCGTAGCTGGCGCCCAGGTCGAGGCGGAAGCGGGCGGCCGACCAGGTGTCGGTCGCGTCCGAGCCGCCAACGGCGAAGATGTTTTTCGAGACATAGGAGCTGGCAAGGCGCACCGTCACCGGTCCGTTCTCATAGAAGACGGCCGCGTTGAAGTTGTTGCGCGAGGTCGAGGGCAGGAGACTGTGCTCGCCCGGCCGGATCTCGACCGAAGATTGCACATAGGTGTAGTTGCCGTCGAAGCCGAACCCGTCGAACGGATGGGGCAGGAAGGTGAATTTCTGGATATAGGCGAACTCGGCGCCATAGGCCTGGGCATTGCCGCCATCGGTAAAGGTCGAGATCGAATAGATATTGGGATCGCCGGCCACGAACTGGCTGTGCACCAGGCCCGGGACGATATAGTGCTGGAATTCCTTGTCGAACAGGCCGAGGGACAGGATGCCGGCCTGGGGAAGCGAATAGGCGAGCGAGGCGTCGAAATTGTCCGCGGTCGTGGGCTTCAGCGACGGGTTGCCCTCGATGACCGTGAGCGCGCCCTGGTCGAGCTGAACCGACGGCGTGATCTGGTTGAAGCCGGGCCGGGCGATGGCCGTCGAGTAGGCGAGGCGCGCCTGGAGTTCCGGCGTCACCGCATATTTCGCCTGCAGGGTCGGGAAATAGTCGAGATAGTTCTGTGAGAACTGGTTGGGCGTCACGCTGACATTGCCGTTGGGGTCCGTCGTCTCCTTGTTGGCGCGGTAGGTGGCATTGGTCTGTTCCAGCCGGACGCCGCCCAGCAGGTCGAGCTTGCCGAGATTGATCGTGTATTGGGCATACCCGGCGTAGACATCCTCGTTGTCCCGCTGGAAGGCGGCGAGGTCGCTCAGGTTGTCGGCGAGGATCGAGGCTGCGCTGCGAAACAATATTCCCTGGGGATTTGCGACCAGGGAGCGGATCGTCTTGTTGTTCGGCCCAAGGCCCAGGTCGTAGCGTCCGCCGTAATAGACGAGCTCGGGCCCGGACACGAAGTCGGTGAACGGCAGCACGACGCCCGGCGCCAGATTGTAGGTCTGAGTGGTCTGGTTGACGTTGCGCTCGCGCAGGCGGACGGCGCCGCCGACCTTCAGCTCGCCCTCGTGCTCGCCGAGGTCGAGCGGCAGCGTGGCGTCCAGGTTGCCGCTCCATTCCGTATCGAAATCGTGGAACTGGCTGTTCTGGACGCCCTTCAGCTGGTAGAGCGCCGAATTGGCCGGATTGGTGCCGTCGATCGTGTGGAACGACGGGTGGTTCGGATCGGTCGTGTTGTCATAGACCAGCGCCACCGGGTTCGGATCCACGAAGGTGCTGTTGTAGTCATAAGGCTTGTTGTCGCTGCCCTGAGCATAGGCGCCGCGATAGTCGAGCCGGAGGCCGCCCAGCACGCTGTTGCCGCCCCAGGTGAAGAGGCGGGTCTGCACCGTCTCGCGCTCGTCGCGGAGCGATTTGTTGAGCTCGGCGGACGGGGCGAGGAACAGGTTGGGGTTCTGGGGATCCGCCTGATAGTTCGCCAGCAGATTGCCGTTGGCGTCCGTGTCCATGTTGTTGATGGTCAGGCGGTTGCGGTTGATCGTCTCGTTGTAGCCGGTCTGGGCGGCACGGAAATAGAAATGGTTCAGGTCGTTCGGGTCGAAATCGACCTCGCCGCCATAGCCGTAGCGTGTCCGGTGATAGAGATAGCGGCGGAAATCCAGCTGGTTGAACGCCTTGTCCGGCACGCCTTTCGACTGGTTGTCGGAATAGGTTGCCTCGACATCGTCGATGCCGCGCTGGTCGTCATAGACCGAGCCGGTGGCGAGGATGCCGAACGGCCGCGGATTGGTGAAGAAGCCGCTGGTGGCCGGCCGGGCGTTCGTGTCGTCGAACGGGCCGGTGCCGGGCTCGAGGCCGAAGCGTCCGCCGACAGTGAGGTCGCCCTGCAGGATCGGCGTGTCGCGCAGGGGCTCGAAGCCGGTGCCCAGCGTCGCGTCGAGGAAGGCGTGGCCATCGGCCGGCAGGGCCTTGGGCACGATCTCGATCGAGCCGCCCAGGGCCTCGGCGTCCATGTCGGGTCGGTTGGTCTTGGTGATCTCGATGCCGCCGATGAAGCCCGCGGGGATCGCATCGAACGCCACGGCGCGGCCGCCGCCGGACGGCGTCGCCAGGTTCGAGGCCGGCAGGCGCACGCCGCCGAAGCTCGTGCCGTTCAGGTCGGCATCGAGACCGCGGATATTGATGAAGCGGCCCTCGCCCGTGTCGCTTTCCAGCGAAATGCCGGGCATGCGCTGCAGCGCCTCTGCGGCATTGACGTCGGGCAGCTTGCGGATCTCTTCCTGCGGCTGGATGTCGACGATGTTGGGTGCGCGCTTCTTGGCTTCGAGCGCCTCGGCGCGGGTCCCTGTCAGGCTGGGCGTCGGGGTGGGCGCCGCGGAAGCCGCATTGTTGTCCGTCACCGAGACCTGGCCGATATCGGTCGAAGTGTCATCGGCCAGGGCCGGCGCTGCGAGCAGTGCCAGGGCGGCAGTGGTCGCCAGCATGGCGAGACGTTGGTGGCGGATCGGGTTGCGCATGAAAGATCCCTTGAAATCGGCGCGCACGGCGGCGCAGCCGGCCGCGGAGCGGCGGGCTGGAGCCATGGGCGTCAGACTGAAGTCGAACGGGGCCGCGGGAGGGCGGCGACGCGGCGCACCCTATTGGCCCGAAATGGCCGGCGCGTGTTGTCGCGGTGAAATGTGAATTTCAAAGTTCACCGATTTTCAATGATCGGCAGCAGGCCTGACGCGAGCCTCAGGCGGCGAAGAAATTCATCTCGACCTTCAGGCCTGGCCGGTTGTCGGCCAGCCGCAGGGTGACGCCGTGGAGAGCGGCGACGGCCGCGACCAGGCTGAGGCCCAGCCCGTTGCCGGGTGTGGAACGGCTCGCCTCGAGCCGGAAGAAGCGCTGGAAGACCTTGTCCCGCAGGTCTTCCGGAATGCCGGGGCCGCCATCCGATACGAAGAGGGTGCTGCCACCCGTGCAGCGGACGGCGCCAACGGTGATGCCCGTGCCGCCCGGCGAGTGGCGGATGGCGTTCTCGATGACGTTGGCCATCATCTGCACCAGCAGCTCCCGGTCGCCGTGCACGCGGAGGCCGCGCTCGATTTTGGCCACCAGCGCCTGTCCTCGCTCCTCCGCCACCGGCTGGTAGAACTCGGTGAGGCTGGCGGCGAGTTCCGATAGATCGACTTCGGTGAAGGAGCTACGGCCGCTGCCGGCCTCGATCTGGGCGATACGCAGGATGGCGCCGAACGTGTCCAGGATCTCGTCGATCTGGCCCAGAGCCCCCGCGACCGTCTCGCGCAGCTCCTCGGCCGAGCGGGCACGCTTGTGGCCGCGCTCCAGCCTCTGCCGAAGCCGGGTCAGCGGCGTCCGCAGGTCATGGGCGATGTCGTTCGAGACCTGGCGCATACCCTCCATCAGGCCCTGGATCCGGTCGAGCATGACATTGAGATTGCCGGCCAGATGGTCGAATTCGTCATCGGTGCCGGTGACCGGCATGCGGCGGCTGAGATCGCCGTCGATGATGGCCCGGCTGGCGCGGCTCACGGCCTCGACCCGGCGCAGCAGCATCGCACTGGTCGCGATGCCGCCGACAGCCGCCAGGCCGAGGGTCGCCAGGACCGCGACACCGAAGACACGCTTGATGAGGCGCTGCATCTCGTTCAGCACATGATTGCTGTGGGCGACCAGGAGGTAGGCGTCGTCGACGGTCGTCATGCCGCGCCCGCGGAACCCGGGAGCGGCATCGCCGTCGTCGTCCTGGTTGGCCGTCTTGGACCGGTCGACGATCCCCTCGACGGGCGGCTGGGCCGGCAGGTTGCCGGCCATCACATGGCCGTTCCTGTCCTGCAGCAGGTAATAAACGCCCGCGGTCTTCCAGTCGATGCGCTCCTCGACTTCTTCCTTGACCGCCTGGAGCCCTTTGGGCGCCTCGCCGGTCTCGATGTCGCGCAGCTCGGCCGCCACTTCCTCGTCCAGCTGCCGCGACATGAAGCCGGCGCTGGACCAGTAGATGATGGCGAACAGCACGGCGACCGAGGCCGTGAAGATTGCGGCCGAGAGAAGGATGAGGCGGAAGCTGGTGGTCCGCAGCAGCCTAGGCAGGGGCACGGAGGCAATATCCTTCGCCGCGGACAGTATGGATGAGCTCGTCCCGGAAGCCCTTGTCGACCTTGCCGCGCAGCCGGCTGATATGGGATTCGACGACGTTCGTGCGCGGGTCGAAATGATAATCCCAGACATTCGCCAGCAGCATCGTGCGGGTAACCGTCTGGCCGGCATGGCGCATGAGGTATTCCAGCAGCCGGAACTCCCGTGGCTGGAGGCCGATCTCGTGCGGGCCGCGGCGGACCTGCCGGCCCAGGAGATCCATTTCCAGGTCGCCCACGCGCAGCATCGTCGACGCGGGCTGGCTGCGCGGCCGGCGGCCGAGCGCCAGCACCCGGGCAGCCAGCTCGGGAAAGGCGAAGGGCTTTACCAGATAGTCGTCGCCGCCGGCATTCAGCCCCTGCACCCGGTCTTCGATGCCGGACATGGTGGTAAGGAACAGGATCGGCGTCTCGATCCCGCCGCCGCGCAGCATCTTGACCAGGCCCAGCCCATCGAGCCCCGGCAGCATCCGGTCGACGATCATGAGGTCCCAGGCCTCGTCGACTGCCCGCATCAGCCCCTTGCGGCCATCCGGCGCCACGGCCACGTCATGGCCTTCATCGACGAGCCCCTCGGCGAGATGGTCGGCCGTCTCGGCATCATCCTCGATCAGCAGGATCTTCAAGCGCGTTCTCCGCCCCGCGTCATCTGTCGAACGAGCAGCGTTAGCGGCGGATTGTTACAAGCTTCCGATCCGGGCCGGACTTGCCCTGTCGATGACTCATCGACGTTACGGAACGCCAATAATCGAAAAATATAGATTTTCCAACCGTCATATGGCGGCAATATTCGCCTCGCCAATATCGCTCTCGATTTTGGGGCGTGTCCCCTTCTGTTGAGGATCAGGGCGATCGATGATGGTGAGGCGTTTCTGGAAGCGCGCGATTTCCTGCGCGCTGCTGCTGGCATTGGCGGTATTCATGGCGGCACCTGCACGGGCCGACGGCGGGGAGTTGCCGGCTTATCGCCTAACGAAGACGGTTCGACTGGGCGGGGCCGATCATTGGGACTATCTGACGCTCGATGCCGCGCGGCACCGGCTCTATATCGGCCATGACACCGAAGTGACCGTGGTGGACAGCCTCTCCGGCAAGCGCCTCGGCGCCATTTCCGGACTGGCTGCGGCCCAGGGGGTTGCCGTCCTGCCCGGCCGCGGTTACGCGGCGAGCGGTGAGCAGGGTGAGCTCGTCGCCTTCGACCTGCAGAGTTTCAAGCCGCTGGCGCGGATCAAGACGGCGTCCGATGCCGATGCCGTGGTTTATGATCCCGTCTCGACCCATCTCTTCGTCGCTAACGGCGACAGTCACACGGTCACGGTTGTCGATCCCGCGACGAACCGGGTGGCGACGTCGATCGATCTCGGTGCCGTGCTGCAATTCGCCGTGACGGACGGCAAAGGCAAGATCTACGTCAATGTCGAGGATCCGGGCAGTATCGCCCGGATCGACGGCGCCAGTGGCACGGTCGAGGCGCGCTGGCCGCTCGATGGCTGCGTCGCCCCGCACGGGCTTGCGTTGGATGTCGAGGACGGGCGCCTCTTCGCGAGCTGTGCCAACGGCGTGATGGCAATCGTCGACGCGGTCGAAGGCAAGCAGGTCGCGACCCTGCCGATCGGCAAGGGCACCGACGCGGCCGGCTTCGATCCCGCCCGCAAGCTGGCCTTCAGTGCCAATGCCGAAGGAACTCTGTCGGTGATCAAAGCGGACGGGCCGGGCCAGTTCCGCAAGCTTGGCGACCTCAAGACAGCGCCGGGTGCGCGCACCATGGCGGTCGATCCCACGACCGGCCGGATCTTCCTCGTGACCGCAGATGTGGCGCGGACGGACCCACCCAAGAAGCCTGGCGCCGCGTCGCATTTGAGCTTCAAGCGGGGGACCGTGAAGCTCATGTTCTTCGATCCCGTGAAGCCGCTCGCCCACGGCGATCGAATGGTCGCTCCTGCAGTCAACTAGGAAATTGGGGACAGTCATGCGTAGATGGACTGAGGAGCCAAGAAAACAGGCGCGCATCGAGATCATTCCGATGATCGACGTCATGATGTTCCTGCTGGTTTTCTTTGTTCTCATCAGCATCAACGTGATTCCGGCGCTCGGCATCAAGACCACGCTGCCGCAATCTTCGCAGCCCGAGGACAATCGCGCGGTCAAGAACGTCATCATCACGCTGGCGCCGGGCGGCGAGATGCAGCTCGACGGCGCCGCGGTCACGGCGGACGAACTGACCCAGCGGCTCACGGCGCTGCATGCGGCCGACCCGCACGTCAACGTCATCATCAACGGCGACCGGACGGTCGAGATGCAGCGCCTGGTCGACGCGCTCGACGCGGTGAAGGCCGCGGGCATCGACGCGCTGTCCATGGCGACGAAGAAGCGGGATTGACGTCGTGGAGCTGCTCTACCGGACACGCGGCTGGGTGGCTGCCGCGCCGACGATCCTGGTCGTCGCCGCCGCCCTCGTGCTGACGACGCGGCCGCTGCCGAAGCCGCCAAAAGCGCCCGAGGCGCCGCCGGTCAAGATCCAGCTGACCGCGATGCCCGAACCGGCACCCCCACCACCCGAGCCGGCGCCCACGCCGCCGGTGCCGCCCCCGCCCGAACCGGCGCCCCCACAACCGGCACCCCCACAACCGGCACCACCGCAACCAGCGCCGGCCCCGCCCCGCCCCGCCCCCGTCGCCCGGCCGAAGCCGGTGGCGCGGCCGACGCCGAGACCGGTCCCCCCACCAGTACCGGAGCAGCCCGCGCCGGCCACGCCGGCAATAAGCGCACCTGCCGCCGCTCCGGCGCCCGCGGCAGCTCCGACGCCGGCCCGCCCGTCGAGCGCCGGGGCCGAGGACGCCTACGCGGCGCAGATCCGCGCCGACATCGAGGCGAACAAGCACTACCCGACCAGCA